>JBLFXD010000038.1:0-17064 GCA_047611045.1 Planctomycetaceae bacterium
TCGGACTGACATCTCAGGACTACACAACAGACAAAGTCAAAGACTTCGACAGTCTTTACACGGGTAAGCGACTTGTCAGCGGAGTGTCGAGTAATCTCGTTTCTGCCTTTTATGAAGCCAAAGATTCGGTGGCAGAAGACATTGTCGACGTCATCTCGGAGCCGGTCAGCAACGAAAACTTCATCATCCGCAACGGATCGAAATCGGTTCTCGCGACGTACAGTCAGGCGAATCACGCCTTTCGCCGAGTCAGCACCGGCCCCTGCATGGGGATTACCCCTCGGAATGCAGAACAGTCCTTTGCTCTGCAGGCCCTGACAAACGACGACGTAAAACTCGTCACTCTTGCCGGCCGCGCAGGCTGCGGAAAAACGCTGCTCGCACTTGCGTCAGCACTGGAAGCTCGCAACCGATACCGACAGATTCTGCTCGCGCGGCCAATCGTCCCGCTGAGCAATCGTGACCTCGGTTTTCTCCCCGGCGACGTCGACGCGAAACTCGATCCGTACATGCAGCCTCTGTACGACAACCTGACCGTGCTGCGTCACGAAAACCCCGGCCTCAAGGAAGAGCTGAAAGAGATGATGGAAGACAAGCGGATCGAAATCGCACCGCTGGCCTACATCCGAGGCCGCAGTCTCCAACGCACATTCTTCATCGTGGACGAGGCACAAAACCTGACTCCACACGAAGTCAAAACGATCATCACTCGCGCCGGCGAGGGCACCAAGATCATCCTGACCGGCGACATCCAGCAGATCGATCACCCCTACCTGGACTCGATGTCCAACGGCCTGACCTACGTGATCAACCGGATGAAGGGCCAGGGCATGTACGCCCACGTTACCCTCGAACGCGGCGTCCGCTCCGAACTCGCCGAAGTCGCCAGCACCTTGCTATGAGTGTCTGAAGTGAGATGGCAGTTGAGCAACTCTTCATCGATCTCTGCACGGTGTCTCGGTGTTTCTCAGTGAAAACTGGTAAATGGAAGACTACCGAGGTGACTTTGAGCGGCCCCTTTACATCCACAAGAACGCGCATGGTCCCGGATGACTGGCAGAACTCAGATTCAAACGCGAGCGGATGACGTTTCATGACGCCGTCCATTGAGGCAACTGCCGGACATTGCGGATGCCACGTTCGAGTGAGCGTTGCATAACCGGGCGTCTTTTTGCGTTGATTATTCTGGGCTTGTTTCCAGCAATGTTCGACGCGGAGGTGGGCGGTGGCTCGATTTCGGCGTGGCGAGAGAGAACAGGTCTGGCGTGAGGTGATTCGAGATCACGTGACGAGTGGGCTTTCGACAACGGCGTTCTGCCGGGATCGAGAACTGTTGCCCGTATCGTTCTTTAACTGCGGGCGTCAGCCCAATGGCTATGTGATATCACCGCTACGCGGCTGAAGTGTGCCACTTCAAAACTTACCCGTCGGGTTGCCGAAAGTGATTTTTCAACAGACTGCCAGCGAGTGGCTCCTCGGCGATCACTCGCTTGCGCTTCGTGCTGGTATTGGGAAGTTATTTCAAACACGATCTTTAAGACGAAAAGGGTGATCGCTCGCGCGGGCGCACCAGATTGGAAACTGGCTCTTCCGGTCGTTCCCTGAGGAAAACCTCACCGGAATCTTCAGAGCACAGATCGCGGGGAATTGACCGGGCGAATCGAGGTCATGACAATCCGTCGGCTGCTCTCGACTTTTGGAGTTCGTGCGGGCGGCGAGGTCAGACGCGAAATTCGGCGACGGGCGATTTCAGTTTGCCTTCGCCACGCGCCATTATGAAACGAAAGGTCCAGGATGTTTCAGCTTCGATCGAGACCAGACGATCAACACTCATTGAACGCGAGGACCAGGCGACCGACCTGCCTGGTGTTTCAAATCTGTGAGCGAGTCATCCCGTGGAAACTCGTCCTTGTCGTTGCAATCCTGAGCTGTCACCAACAGCTTCAAGCTGCCGCTCGACCAAACATCATCTACATCATGGTCGACGATCTCGGGTACGGAGACCTCGGCTGTTTCGGGCAGAAAGTCATCCAGACTCCGAACCTGGACCGAATGGCCGCTGAAGGGATGCGGCTGACCGATCACTACGCTGGACACACCGTCTGTCGGCCGTCGCGACTGGTGCTGTGGCTGGGGCAGCATGTCGGACACACCGGCCTGACGGGTAATCGGCCTCGCAGCCTGACCTCGACGGAACCAACCGTCGCCAAAGTTCTGAAGAGTGCTGGTTACGCGACCGGCGGAGTCGGCAAGTGGGCACTCGGGCATGTTGAGAAGCCGTCCGAAGTCGACAATGCCGGGCATCCGAATAAGAACGGCTTTGATTACTGGTTCGGGTACCTCAATCAAAGCAACGCTCACAACTTCTATCCGACGTTCCTTTGGGAAAATGACAAGCAGGTGCCGTTGCCTGGAAACGTCATCGGTGATTATCCCAATGGCCGAGGCCGGGTTTCGTCAAAGCGGGTCAGTTACTCGCACGACTTCATGACCGATGCGGCGTTTCGCTTTGTCCGCAAGAACAAAGACAACCCTTTCCTGCTGCACATTCACTGGACGATCCCTCACGCCAATAACGAAGGCGGCCGCGCACTGGGTGATGGCATGGAAATTCCGAGCCACGGAATCTACGCCGACAAGGATTGGCCGAATCCTGAGAAAGGCTTCGCGGCAATGATCACTCACATGGATGCGGACGTCGGGCGACTCTTCAAGCTTCTGCAGGATCTGGAGCTCGACGAAAACACGCTCGTCGTCTTTACCTCGGACAACGGACCGCACAACGAAGGTGGCCACAATCACGAATACTTCAACTCGAACGGCCCGCTCAAAGGCTTCAAGCGGTCGATGCACGAAGGCGGCTACCGCGTGCCGACCATCGCCCGCTGGCCCGGAAAGATCGCAGCAGGAACGGCATCTGATCATCAATCCGGCGGCTACGACTTCCTCGCGACAGCCTGCGAAATTACCGGAGCCAAAGTGCCGGCCAACGTCGACAGCATTTCGTACCTGCCGACACTCCTCGGGCAGCCGGAGAAACAGAAGAAGCACGAATACCTCTACTGCGCGAGCCTCGAAGGGGAAACCTCTGTCGGAGTCCGTTACGGAAACTGGAAGCTCGTCCAATACCGCCCGGCCAAACCGAAGAAGAATGCTCCGAAGCCGTCAACTCCAGCGAAACCGGACTGGCGGCTTTATGACCTGTCGAAGGATATCGGCGAAGAACAAAACATTGCCGGTGCCCATCCTGAAGTCGTCAACAGAATCCTTGGCTTCCTGAAACGCGACGGCCTGCTGTAACGACGACCTGCCGGAAGTACCTGCTGCCTGATTCTCAAAGTCTCGCCACCTCGAACCTCACCAGGAAACTGCCATGAATCGACTATCAACTCTCGTTGCTGCCGCGATGCTTTTCTGCATTTCCGTGTCGTTGACGTTTGCTGATGAAAGTCCGGCGGAGCCCTCGTGGAAGGCCGGCGTCAGCAGCGTGAAGATCACGCCGGAAGGCCCGGCGTGGATGGCAGGCTATGCCTCTCGCAACAAGCCATCGGACGGCGTCGAGCACGATCTGTTCGCGAAATCGCTGGTCATTCAGGACGCGGCCGGTGAGACGCTTGTCATGGTCACGCTCGATCTGATCAGCGTGCCTGGTCCGCTGAGAGCGCATATCGAGGACAAGCTGAAGCAGTCTCACGGCCTCAAGCCGGAGAATCTGCTGATGAATTGCTCACACACGCACAGCGGCCCGGAAATCCGAACGACCGGCACCGCGCTGGACGGCCTTGATCCAGAACGCCGCGAGAAAGCAGTCGCCTACGTCGAAAGTCTGCAGACGCGAATTCTCTCGTCGATCGACGCGGCGTTTATCAAACTGGCGCCGGCAAGCATTTCATTCCAGAAGGCTCGCGCCGGCTTCGCGATGAATCGCCGGCTGCCTTCGGACACGGGCTACAAGAACAGCCCGAATCCGGAAGGACGAGTCGACCACGCTGTGCCGTTGCTTCGAGTTGAAAACGTCGAAGGAGCCATCACCGCAATCGTTTTCGGATACGCCTGTCACAACACAACGCTCGGCCTTTACCAGATGAACGGCGATTACGCCGGCTACGCTCAGCACTACCTGGAAGAGGCACACCCCGGAACGGTCGCCATGTTCATGATGGGCTGCGGTGGCGATCAAAACCCTTACCCGCGCCGCACACTCGATCTCGCAAAGCAACACGGCCGCACGCTGGCGACCGCCGTTGAAGCTGGACTCGAAACTCCGAAACGAGCGATCACCGGTTCCCTGAAAATGGCCTTCGCAACGGCCGAACTGGAATACGCTGAAGCACCGACGAAGGACGAACTTCTCGAACAAGCCCAATCGACCAACAAATACGACCAGAGATATGCCGAGCGTCTTCTGAAAGAACTGGAAGAAGGCACTTTAATTACAAGCTACCCTGCACCGATTCAGGTCGTGAGATTGGGAGACGCCGTCCTATTCGTCGCGTTGCCCGGCGAAACGGTGGTCGACTACTCGCTCCGCATCAAACGCGAAAATCGAAAGCAGGGCGGTCCCGACGTCTGGGTTGCCGGCTATTCGAACGACGTCTTCGCCTACATCCCGAGCCTCCGAATCCTGCTCGAAGGAGGCTACGAAGCCGGCGGCGCCATGCGCTACATGACGACCGTCGTGCAACCCGGCGCGTTCGCTCCGAACGTCGAGGACCTGCTCATGAGCCGTGTCAACGAGCTGATCAAATCGACTGCCGACGCTGCATCCAGCACCGACAACTGAATGGCGACGAGTCGGTCAGTCGTTCCTGTTTGCCGTTTTTGCGACTTCTGTGCCATCTTGTGGCTAATCACGATTTCATCGGAAAACTGGCCGCAAAACAGCACAAGAGACGCAAAATCTCAATTGGGACCAGTCACGAAATTTTGAAATCAGAAGACTCGGCCAGGTTGAAACGAAGGATTAGCCTGGAATCAATTGTCGTGGGGCAGATTTTTAACCTGCCTTGGCAGGATGCAATCCTGCCCCACGAAGTGACGGTAAATTTCAGGACGCTCGTCAGCTAACGACGTGTCCAGAATGCGTCCTTTTCGCAGACGGTCGGCACCGTAGAGACTCAGAAGTTTCCCGAATCGATGGCTCGGCGTACCGGAACGAAACCTGCCCGCTTTGCCCTGTTTAACACGCGGCGCTGAAATTATTGCAAGTCAGCCTCGTTCTTGTGCGGCGTCGGTTGTTGGTGCCCCAAAGGTTTAGCGCGTTCTGAAGAATTTCTTGTCAATTCTTCAAAAGCCCTTCAGACGCCCCGCAAAGTCTTGCCCGATTTTCGCGAGCGGCGATACACATCCGCCTCGCTTGGACGTCATGCGAAGCGGCGACTTCAACTCCTCGGTCAAATCGAAACCGCATTCACGCGAACTTTCATCGACCTGAAGTCAACGCAAAACGCAGCGGCGGAGTCATCCCCTCGAACCTGTCCGGTGAAGAGTTCTCTTCGCCAGGTTCTGCTCCGCTGATCGAACCCGATGCAATGTCGGATTCGAGCGTCAGATCATCCCCGAATTCGTCTCTCCGCAATTTGCCAGGAAGGTTCGCAATGACTCGACAGATCCGCTGGGCATTCAGTGCTCTCGCAGGTGCGGCTGTCCTCACCTCTGCATCAGCCGCCTCGGCCCAATGGTTCTCATCGCCGGGCTGTGGCTGTGCAACTCAGCCAGTCGCTCGACCGATTGCCCAGACGTGTTACACGCCAAGGCCGGTCGCCCAGACGTGTTACCAGCAAGTGCCAGTGACTCAGTACCAGCAGGTCAAACACAAAGTGCGACGGCCGATCACCGAGGTCGAGTACATCGAACAGCCCGTCACCACCTACCGACCAGTCGTCGAGACAAAGGTTGTCGACGTGCCTGTAACCACCTACCAGAACGTGACCGAGTACCAGACTCGCGTCACGCAATCCGGCAGCTGGAAGACCAACTACCACTGCCGTCAAAAGCTGACTCCGTGTCAGTACGATCCTTCACGGAGCCCACTGGGCTGGCTGAACCGATCGGCCTATCGAATCCGATCGGCGTTCACGCCAAAGGTCGTCGCCACTCGGCAGTTTGTGCCTCGAACCTGCACCGCTCAGGTGCCGGTGACTCGCCGAGTTGCCATTCAGTCAGTCCGCCAGCAGACGTATCAGGTCACGAAGTACGTGCCCGAGCAGACGACTCGCAAAGTCGCCGTGAACAAGGTTCGCTGGGTTGAAGAAGAAGTCGTCGCGATGAAGCCGATCACCGTCATGCAGACCGTTCCTGTCACCCGCACGGCATTCGGCTTCAGCAACTACGCCCCGAGAACTCAGACAGCTTTCGGCTGGAACTCTTACGGAACGCCAGCGATCAGCTACGCCACTCCGGCAACCACGATTTCTCTGGCTCCGACTCCTGATCCAGTCAGTGCAGCCAAGCCGGCCGCAACGCGAGCTGCTTCCCGCGACGCTGACGACATTAACAAAGCACTCGACGATCGCGGCGAAGTCAACAGGATCGAACGAAATCAGGAACCTGTTCGACGCAGTGCTGTCGAGAATCCGAATCAAGGCGTCAGCCAGCGATCCAACATGTTCGAGCCAGTCCGACCACGCTCCAACCGAGCGGCCGGAATTGCACGAGTCGGCGGCTGGCGTGCCAGTACTTCGACAGCAGAAGTCTCACCAATCCTCCTTCCAGTGGGCATGCCAATCGCGGCCGCTCACTGATCTACCCGCCGGTGCTATCCGGCAGCCGGGCTCCATCCGGCAACGTTTCTCCATCCCTTCCCTCCCTCCCTTCTCCTCTCCCTCTCTCCCCTTCTTGTAAGCAGCGTCTTCCCTCCCAGGTTGCTTACAAGGCAGTCTCCCCTCCGCTGCGTTTCTCTCTTCCCCGCGGCACCGGTATCACACCGGTGCCCTTTTTTATGCGCGGAGTTAATGCCGAGATGCTGGCACTGCGTGTTCCCAAACGCCCGGAATCAGTATCCTCGTCGCCCGTTCAAATGACGAAATCCACGATCCCCGGTCGATCGATGTCCAACCCTGAGGACGCTATGACGAACTTTCCGCTCCATCGAATGCTCACCGCCGCGATCCTTGCCGCAGCGATAATCGCAACGGCAACGCCAGCTTCCCAATGTTTTGCGGACGAGGCTCCCGCAGCGACGTTCAATTCGATCATCACAAAACAAACGCGAGCAACCTTCGACCTCGTCGCCAAATACGTTGTTGAAAACGGCGAGGCGTCCGACGCGGAACGTGCCTGGCAGTGGTTATTTCTGACATCGATGCAGCATGGTTTTGAAACGGAAGCCGTTGAACTTGCGCGAACTTACATCAAGTCTCCGAAGGCCTCGGCAGCGACGCGAGGCGTCGCGCAGCAGACTTTGGCCATCGGCTTGGCCAAAGGTGGCAAGTCAGACGAAGCCGTCGAGCTTTTCACTGGGCAGCTGCGGTTTGCGAGATTCCAGTCCGGCGGAGCACTGATCGAATTCGGACGCCGCCTCGCTGTCGAACTTCAGCTCGCACGCGACTTTGGCGCAGCGCGGCACGTTTACGAAGAGATCGCCAGCAAGTTCTTTCTCAACGCCGATGTTCGCAGTCTGTGCGAGAACCGAATCAAGAAGATGGACATGGTCGATCAGAAAGCTCCCGAGATCGAAGGCTCTGACATCAAGGGCGGAAGCGTCAGCCTTGCCAGCCTTGAAGGTAAAGTTGTGCTCGTCGATTTCTGGGCAACGAACTGCCCGCCGTGTCTCGAAGAGATGCCCAACCTCAAGCAAATCTACGCGGACTACCACGACGACGGATTCGAAATCCTCGGCATCAGCCTCGACGAAGATCCTTCGATCGTCGAACAGTTTACCGCCCAAGCTAAAATCTCGTGGCCGATGATCGTTGAACGAGGCACTGTCGACACGCTGCGAGCCAGCTATTTCGTCCCGACGATCCCATCGCTGTTCGTTGTCGACCAAAGCGGAAAGCTGCACCAGTTCGACGTTCGAGGCAACGACCTGCGGAAAGTCATTGAAGGACTGCTCAAACAATAGTCGGACTACTGGGCCTGCTGCGGGGCAGTGTCTTTCGGCTCGAGGCCGAGTGCCTGAGTGGGCGATTCCAGTGTTTCAGTGATCCGGATGGCCTTCTTGCCGCGGTAGACGCCGGGGACGCCTCGGAACATCGGACGGCCGCTGATGTGGATTGCCGCTCCCAGTTCTGCCGGAGCCTCGGTCATGATGATGTCGCCGACTTCGAGGTTCATCACTTCGGCTGTTGACAGCTTCGTATCAGCGATCTGAACGTTGAGTTCGACATTCGCCTTCGTGAGGCTGGCATTGAGATTCAGCTTCTGAGCCTCGTCCAGTTCGCGTTTTTCGTGCGAACCCCAGCTTGTTGAGGTGAGCTTGCTGGCTTTGGATTCGATCGTGTTGAACGGAATGCAAAGATTCAGAATCCCGCGAGATTCAGCGAGAGTTATTTCAAAGCTGATCAGCACGACGACTTCGTTCGGCGGAACGATTTGAACCAGCTGAGGGTTGCTTTCGATCTGCACAACCTTTAGCTGCAGATCACAAATGTCGCTCCAGGAATTCGACAACGCCTGCAGGATGAGGTCTGTAACTCGCGTCGCCAATCGAACTTCGATCTGAGTCAACGGTCGCTGCGTCGGGCTATCCCCGCGCGACTCGCGGCTGCCGCCAAGTAGGCGATCGACAATCGGAAAGACGATGCTCGGGTTCAGGTCGAGGATGATCTGCCCGTCCAGGCCTTTCGAATTAACAAGAATAAAGCAGGTCGGGTCTTCGAGGCTGAACACGAATTCGCTGTAAGTTAACTGGTCGACACTGATCAGCTTCACTTCGCAGATATTCCTGAGCATGGCGCTCAGTGCGGCGCTCAGTTCCCGACTGAAGCCTTCGTGCAGGGTCTGAAACGCCTGCATCTGCTCTTTTGAAACGCGTTCCGGGCGTTTGAAATCGTAGACGGAAACCCGCGCGGCATAGTCGGTCTGCCCGGCAGCATTGCCCGCATCGCCGGGCTCGAGAGCTGCCAGCAACGATTCGACTTCTGATTGACTGAGAACGTCTGCCATCCGTGGCTGCTCCCAGGTTGAATCACCGTGTCCCGCCCTGCTCCGTCGTGAGTCGCTAATTTCACGGTGAAGAGAACGATCCTGAACTCGGCGTTCGACCTTACTGTTGAGATGAAGTTATCTGACCTGGCCGTTTCCGTGGACGATGTACTTGTAACTGGTCAATTCTCGAAGTCCGCATGGCCCGCGAGCGTGAAACTTGTCCGTGCTGATCCCGATTTCGGCGCCGAGGCCGTACTCGCCGCCATCGTTGAACCGGGTGCTTGTGTTGATGTGAACCGCCGCCGAATCAACCGACGCTGAGAATCTGGTCGCCGTCGGCAGGTCTCGCGTCACGATCGCGTCGGTGTGATGCGAGCCGTATTCGTTGATATGAGCGATCGCCTGCTCCACGTCATCGACGACTTTGACGGAGATAATCAGGTCGAGGAATTCGGTGTGAAAATCTTCGTCGGTCGCGGCGACGGAGTCTGGGATCAGTTCCCGAGACTTCGGACAGCACCGCAGCTCGACACCAGCTTCTTTCAAACCAGCAGCAATGTCCGGCAGCAGGTCGGCCGCCGCGTCACGATGAATCAGCAGTGATTCAGCCGCGTTGCAGACGCCCGGCCGGTGAGCCTTGCTGTTGACCGCGATGTTTCGAGCCATTTCGGGGTCGGCAAATTTGTCGACGTAAACGTGACAGTTGCCGTCGTAATGCTTGATGACCGGCATGGCGGCATCCTGAGCGACGCGTTCGATCAATCCTTTGCCGCCGCGAGGAATCGTGACGTCGATCAGGTCGCGCAGCCGGAGGAACGATCCAACCGCTTCCCGATCAGTCGTGTCGACAAGCTGAACGGCGTCTCTCGGTAAACCGACTTCTTCCAAAGCTTCGACAAGCAACCCATGCAGCGCCTGATTGCTGTGGAAGGCTTCTTTGCCGCCTCGAAGAATCACCGCGTTGCCACTCTTCACGCAGATCGCTGCGGCGTCGGCAGTGACGTTCGGACGCGACTCGAAAATGAAGAAGACAACGCCGAGCGGAACTCGGACTCGCGTGACCAGCAAACCGTTTGGACGAGTGTTGCTGTCAAAGATTTCACCAATCGGATCCGGCAGTTTGGCGATCTCTTCCAGCGCCGAGGCAATGCCTTCGATCCGGTTCTCATCCAGCCGCAAGCGATCGACCTGGGCGTCCGTCAGTCCGAAACCCGGTGCCGCTTCGATATCCTTCGAGTTGGCTTCGAGAATGGTCGACGTTCGAGTTCGCATCAACTCAGCGGACCGCTCCAGCCAGGCGTTCTTCTGCTCGCCTCGGGCAACCACTAGCTCACGTGAGGCATCCCGAGCCCGAGTCGCCCATTCGTTGGCGTATTGATCAAAATCTGTTTGAGTTGATTCGGTCATCAGAATTCTTCGATAAGGTCAAAATTGCGGGCTGGAAGACGTCGAAACCGCTGCAAATTTCGGTAACTCCAAGCCACAAGGGAGTATCCGGCAACGGCAGAAACGTGTCAACGCGGCTAAATCGGGCCACTTCACGGCTGCTTTGAGCAATTGCGATCGCGGAGGTTCGCGGGCAAGTGCGCGGCGTCCGGTCCAGCTTCGAGACGATATCGCAGATCAGCCGTCTGGATGGCACTGGTCGGCAACCGAATCTGACTGATTCAGCTCAGATTGGCATCTCAGAAGGAGAATGGATCGGCCTGCTCCGCATAGGCTGACGGATCAAAGTTCACGAGCCGCCCCTCGCGAAATACGAGGATGAGACTTTGTCCGTTGCGGTCCTGTTCCCACTTCCAGGCTTTGTCGCCGCTCTGGTAGTGGCCGCCGCCCTTTTTGATCCAGTTATCGTCGTGGATCCGCCGCCCTTCTTCGCCGATAAACCGGCCGACTTCCGTCACAGACATCCCCGAGCTGATTCGGTTAGCCAGAATCCACCTGAGGTCATCCGGATCCCGCGTGCTTTGATAGTTCTGGCGGTGCTGTTCCGTTTCGCGAAGACTCGACTTCTCACCAAACATGTCGTCTATGTCTGGAAGCTTTGGAATCGAAACGGTCCCGCAGCCGGTCACAAAAAGCGTCAGCAACACAGTCAGAGCCGCCGCAACGGAGCCAGCACTTCGCCGAACCATCTTCACATTCCTTGTTTGATTCGAAACGCCGAGCGAGTTGGACACTTCGAACGCAGGCCGTCCTGGCCGGCTGTTTATCGGGGTCATGCCGATTGCGACATCGTCCTGAGGCAACTTACGAGAGAGGTGCCGGTAAGGCAGGTACGACTGAATCTGCAGATCAATCATCAAAGAGAAGCGGCAACCTGCGACCAGGTCCGCCGAGCCGGCAGTAACGCGTTGCTTCTGCAGATCTTGCGTTGATATAGTCGATCCTGAAATTGTGTGGAAGACGGTCTCGCGCGACGCCCTCTATGCATCGCGCGGATTCAGTTTGTACCTGGACTGTGGTTGGCTTCTCAATTTAGAGTTCGAATTCAACGCGTCCAAATCGTTCTCGTATGTCCTCTCAGGACGACGGAGCAGCTCTGATGACAACTCCTCGAAGTTATCTTCTCCCGCTTGCCGGTCGCAACCTTCTCGGTCGCAGCCTTCTCGTGTTTGCGATGCTGGGAAGCGTCGCCGTCGCTCAGAAAGTCGACACTCGTAACGGGTTCGACGTCGTCGCCAAACCAGTCGCCACGGGCGAGCAGCGACAGGCTCAACCCGACCTCTGGATTTTTGAACTTGAGTTCAAGTCGCTGAGGATGATCGAAGTCAATCTCACGGACGCTCGCACGGGCACCAAACGACCGGAGCTGGTCTACTACCTGGTTTACAAGGCGATCAACCGCGAGATCGACCGGAAAGTAGACCAGGAAGATCGCCGCCCGATCAACGACCTCGGAGAAAACCCGCCGACTGGCTTTTTCATCCCCGAGATCTCGCTCGTGGCAACGGACAATGGAAAACGTACGGTCGTCCAGGATTCGGTTATCCCCGAAGCGCAAAGTGCCATCAGCCGTCGCGAACGTCTGCGTCTGCTGAATTCGGTTGAAGCCGCTCAGCCAATCCCGCCAACGGTGCCCCAGGATGCTGAGGATCCGGAAGGGTTTTACGGCGTGGCAATTTTTCGAGGCGTCCCCGCGGACACCGACTACTTCAGTCTGTTTCTGGCTGGCTTCTCGAACGGCTTCAAACTTGTCAGGGGACCGGTTTCTTACGATGACCTGAAGCAGCGTGCCGATGACGGAAACCTTCTGGTCAGTGACCAGGTCTGGAACGGCGTGCTCACTCAGCAATGGCGAGCTGCCGCTCAGGTCGGTGACCTGCTTCGCGAGAACAAATTTCCGCCCGCAGGAGCAGCAGAGCAGCAGTGGTATTACACCGTCACAAATGATCGCATTGACGATCAAGTAATCGTCTGGCGAAAAACTCTGACGCAGGACTTCTGGCGACCAGGCGACAGCTTCGATCAGAACGAGCGCGAGATCAGAATGAAGACGCAGCCACTTTGGATTTATCGCCCCGACGATGCCCGCCCGGCAAAGCCCAACGCCGTCGAGACCGCCTCTTCGACTCCCTGACCATCGCTCAAACTCTCAGTCCAACGAGATTTCTAAAGCCTCTCATGCACCGCATCGGGAGGCTTTTCTTTTGCGCCGCTGGATCTCCGAATTCCTGGATTCTGATCGCGATTCTCAGACTTCGAAATCCGCGCCGGATCGCTGATCCTCCGCAAAACCTTCGCGTTTTCTCGGGCATGAATGAACCCGGCGAGGCTCCTCATTTCGAACGAGCCTTTATGGCCGGTTCCGAGAAAGGATGTAGCAATGTCTACAGTCACGAAAGGTTCACAGAAGTCACGAGGCATGTTGTTCGGTGTTCTAAAGGCCGCAGTTCTGACGCCATTGGCGATTGTCTTCTGGCCGCTGGCGAAAGTGTGGAACGGCTTTTACCACCACTTCCTGTCCTACCTGATTGGACGCGTGGTTCGAGACCGAGACCGGATCTACCGCATCCGATTCGTGTGGTACGGCGACTCGATCTACCTGCACCCAATGATCTGGGGAAGTCTGGCTCTGTTCGGTCTGACGGCCGGAGGCGTGGTCACTGCGGGATGGGCGTTGCTCGTCTGGTTCGTAGCGCTTTTCGTTTGCTACATCACGATCCTCTACAACTTCGACATCATCCGCTGCTCGATCCTGGCAACAGGCATTGTTGCGTTCTTCGGAATGGCTCACTTCGCCACCGTTGAATTTGCCTGGAACCCTCTGACGGCGGTGGCCGACCATGTTCGGTTGCTCGACGCGTCGGTTTCTCCCGGCTTCTTCGGCGCGGCAGCGTACGTGTTCACCGCGTTGATCTCGGCGGAAGTTGTGTGGGCGTGGTTGTTCCACCGTGTCGAAATTGACGAGTCGTACGTCTACGAGCATCAGTTCATGAAGACCTCAACTCGTGAGCCGATCTTCGCTCGCGGGCTGAAGCGGGAAACGCGTGACATTCTCGAACTGATCCTGCTCGGAGCCGGCGACATTCAACACCGGACTCGCAAAGGGTATCGAATCTTCAAGAACGTTCCGTTCGCTTCGCTGTGGTTGGGAACGGCGATCGACTCGCTGCTGGACTTTCGCCGGAAGGGTGAGATCGCTCTTCAGAAAGAAGGCAGTAACGAGGGAGCCGATGTTCGAGTCTCGGACGCCAACCCAGAACTGGCCGAGGAACTCGAAGGCGACGACTTCGACAGCGACGACGCGGACGACGACATTGATGACGGAGACGACGGCATGGACGACGAAGCAGATGACATGTCCTGATCGGCTTGACGTCTGACTCTGACGACAACTTGCGGCGCATGGATTTCCATGTGCCGCCTTTTCGTTGTGCAGCCAAGTTCGTCGAGCCCGTTCGGAGGTAATGTCGCCCCAGCTTCCGCAGACGAAAGACCCGGCGCGATCGCCACAGCCGTTCAAGTTTCTGCCCGTGCAGAATTCCCGCACATCGACACGGTCGTCACGCACTTTCCATGATTCACCTCGCCGAACCGCCCCGCGATGCCGATCCAACAGCTATAGTCCCACGCAGTCGCAAATCGCTCGCATGTTGTTACTCCGTCTGGTTGTGCAGTAACTTCCGTTTTCACACATCGCGGGTCGTACGGAGTTTGCCCCGGTTCAATGAGTCAGGATTCCCCAGCAACAGAACCCGCCGCTCACGAAGACACGTGGCGGGAGATTGAAGACGTCGTCCAGGAGGTCACTCGGCAATCGAGAGCCGTCGTGCCTGCGGATCGCTTTTTCACTGGTCTGCTGGAAAGTTCCATCCGCACGCTGGCGGCAACTGGCGGAGCGGTCTGGCTGAGGCAACCGGAAGGCCTGCGAGTTGAACACCAGGTCAATCTGGTCCGAACCGGACTGGTCACCGGCCCTGACGCGGACGACATACCCAACGTCGAGCAACGCTCGCAGCAGCACCAGCGTCTGCTGGAACGGATCTCCCGGCAGACGGAAACGCACGCCGTCTCTCCACAGTCGGGCACGATGTCGGCGGCCGATCCGGATGGCCTGCCGGAAAACCCCACCGACTTTCTGTTGCTTTTCTGCCCGGTCATCGTCGACGACCGCGTGCTCGGCGTGCTGGAGATCTTTCAGCGGCCAAATGTTTCGCCCGGCGCTGTTCAGGGTTTTCTACGATTCCTCGCGGCACTTGCCGAACTGGCTGCCGACTTCCTGAGAAACTCGCAGCTCCGCGAGCTACAGGACCGCGCGACGCTCTGGAGCCAGTTCGAACAATTCACCGAACGAGTCCACGAAGGCCTCGACGTTGACCAGATCGCCGCGTCGATCGCGAATGACGGTCGACACTTAATCGGTTGCGATAAGGTGACCGTCGCTGTGCTGAGTGGATCGCGATATCCCGTGCGGGCAGTCAGCGGTCTGGACTCAATCGACCGCCGATCCAACGTACTTCGAGCCGCGCAGGATTTGATCCGCCGGGTCGTCGTCACCAGAGAACCATTCTGGTATCAGGACTCAGCCGACGAAGACCACGCTCAACCCCACGTCGATATCGCTCCTCAACTCGAAGACGCGGTTCACAGATACCTCGATGAGTCGCCCGCTCGTCTACTGGCAGTCTTCCCGTTGATGCCAACCTCGATTTCGGCGGATGGCACAGTCGATTCAAAACAGAAGCGTTCGCGAACCGCGAAGCCCATCGGAGCAATCCTGATTGAACGATTCGAAGGTGCCAGCACGTCAGGCCTGACCCGCCATCGCTCCGAAGTCGTTGCGAAACAAAGTGCATCCGCTCTCAAAAACGCTCTCGAACATACGAACCTTCCATTCCTGCCGGTTCTTCGACTGGTCGGAAAAGTTGGCTGGCATCTGACACTCCGGCAACTTCCCAGAACAATCCTTGTCGTGGGTACGCTCGCCGCTGCGGCAGTTGCCATGGTCGTTGTGCCGGCAGACTTCACAGTCGAAGGTCACGGCGAGCTTCAACCAGCCGTTCGTCGAGGAGTCTTTGCATCCAGCGACGGCATCGTTGCCAACCTGGCGCCGGCACTGACAACCAGTGACACAGCGGAAGTTTCTGCGGGTGAGACTCTAATCGAATTATCGAATACAGATCTCGACTTTGAACTGACGCGAGTGCTCGGTGAAATTCGGACGGCACGAGAAAGCCTCAGCACGAAAGTAGTTGAACGTCTGAACGTAGATGATTCAGATTCGAACTGGGAATCGCAGCTCGAAAAACTTTCGGCAGAAGAAAAAGAACTTGAAGTCAACATCGCCAGTCTGGAAGCACAGCTTAAAGTCCTGAAACTGCAGCAGTCCGACCTGACCCTGGCCAGCCCGATCGACGGCGAGATTCTGACCTGGGAAGCAGCAAGAATTCTCGAAAGCCGCCCCGTCCGACGAGGCGATCTGCTCGTCAATGTGGCCGATGTCGACGGACCGTGGGTTCTTGAAATTCGAGTTCCGAATCAGAACATCGGTTACGTGAACGACGCTCGGCGGGAACAGAAGCCGAACCTCGACGTCTCATTCATCCTCGCGACCGACCCGAAAACAACATGGTTCGGAACCGTCCGCGACGTGGCATCGGACACACGTTCCTACGGAGAATCCGGACCGACCGTTCTCGTGACCGTCGAAATTGAACGAGACGACATTCCGGAAACCCAGCTCCGCCCCGGAGCGACGGTCATCCCACACATTCATACTGGACAACGTCCGATCGGCTTCGTCTGGTTCCACGAACTGATTCACACCGTCCAAACAAAGCTTCTGTTCTAAAGTTTGCTCCGTTTGGAAACTTAGAATTCCACCCAGTGGAGCAAGTAGGGTGGGCACTGCCCACCAGAGCCGCCAGCATTGGTGGGCGGTGCCCACCCTACAAACGCCTGCACGATCGAAAGACGAGCTCATGCACCAGAATCATTTCTCAAATTTCGTCGCCGCCGCACTTCTACTGGCGATGCCGGGTCTTTCGGGCAATCTCGCAGCTGCTGACGACGGCCCGGTGATTGTCAAAGGTGCCCTCGTAACTGTGATCCAGGAACGGAACATCGCCGCGAGAGAAACTGGACTGATTTCGAAGGTCCACTTCAAGGCGGGCGAGTTCGTCGATGCGGACGCGGTATTGGCCGAACTCGACTCAACTCAGGCGCAGCTCAAGCTCGCCGAAGCCAGCATTCAGTACGACAAGGCAATGGAAGTTGCCAGGAGCGATGTCGAAAGCCGCGCAGCCAGGAAGGCGTTCGAAGTTTCAAAGGCAGAACTGGCACGTGCTCAGGAAGCCATCGAGCGGTTTTCGAAATCGATTTCTCAAACGGAAATGGATCGACTTCGTCTAAGCACCGAGCGGGCAGAGTTATTGATCGAGCAGTCCGGTCAGACGGCACGTCTGGCTAAACTCGATTCTGATCTCCGGAAAAACCAGCTCGACTTCGCACAACACACACTGGATCGACATC
>JBLFXD010000039.1:0-16891 GCA_047611045.1 Planctomycetaceae bacterium
GTTCGGCAGGACAAACCAGCCAGCGCGTTGGAGAATGTCGACGGAAAAAACGTCAGCGAAAACGCAACGGCGATCATGGCGGAACTGCTGGAGAAAGACCGACCGTCACAAATCATCGTCACCATTCGCTACGGCTCAGTCGTCGTTCGATGCGACGGTCGAACGATCATCGACTGGCAAGGAAAACCGGAGCAACTCAGTCTGGGAGACTACTGGAAGACACCGAACGCCAACGCACTTTTTCTCGGCGCGTACGACTGCCGGTATCGGTTCTCAAGAGTCTCAATTACTCCCCTGTCCGGCGAAGGTAAGTCGCTTCGTGACGTTGCAGCAAAGGCCGATTAAGCCATCAGCCGCTCGATTGGTGTTCCATCGCTGAAGGCAATCGGACGGCCGATCGGTGTGACGAATTCTTCGGCATAATCGACACCGAGCGTTTGCAGGACCGTCGCGTATAGGTCCTGCACATTGATCGGGTCGACCGAGTCCTTCTTTCCACCCGGATCCGTTTCCCCGATGACCCTCCCGGTGGTCAGACCGCCTCCGCCGACTACGCACGAGAACCACTTCGGCCAGTGATCTCGCCCGCCAAGCGGGTTAACCGACGGCGTCCGGCCAAACTCGCCGATGCACAACACGACGGTCGAGTCCAGCAGGTCTCGCTCCTTCAACTCGGCAGTGAGCGTTGCAAATGCCGGATCGAGGATCTCTGCCTGAGTTTGATGTCCGCCGTGATTCGACGCGTGAGTGTCCCAGCCGTTAAGGGTCACCTCAACCGCTCGCACACCTGTCTCAATGAGTCTCCGAGCGACCAGGCATCCTCGGCCGAATCGAGTGTCGCCATACGCCGCTTTGATCGTCGCCGATTCGTCGTCCAGTTCGAGCGCCTTAAGCTGCTCGGAACTCATCATCTTCAACGCTCGCTGAACGGTCAGCTGATGCAGCGTGTTTTTCGTTTGGATCCGACGCCCGCGCGCGAATGCCTGCGTCACGACATCGAGGCTCGCCAGTCGGCGGTCCTGACGATCCTCGCCAACCAGCGGACGCATGTTGTTGATCTGTCGCCCCGGATCAAAGACTCGGAAGGCATCATGCGATGCACCAAAGTAACCACCTCTCGCCGGCCACTGACCACCACCGAGTGAAACGTGAGCGGGGATCTCGAGCCCTTCGGTCGGACGCTGGTGCGAGACGATCGCCGAGATTGCCGGGTGCGTGAAAACCGGATCCGGCCGATAGCCCGTTTTCACAAAATAAGTGCCACGTTCGTGGTCGCCCTCCTTCGACAACAGCGACCGAACGACGTTCAGATGCTGAATCTGCTCGGCCATCTGTGGGTACATGTCTGCGATCTGGAGCTCCGGAATCCGAGTGTCGATGGCCCCAACCTCGCCACCTGTATCCGATCCTGCATGCGGATCCCAAGTCTCAAGCTGGCTTGGCCCACCGGCCATCCACAGCACGATCAGAGACTTCTGCCGGTTCGTGCCTCGTTCCTGCGCGGCCCTCGCACCGAGAGCCGGCACAAGAAACGACAGACCAAGTCCGGCAGCAGCTTTCAAAGCAGACCGACGCGTGATTTCAGTTGGCATGATTGGTCTCACTAATGGGTCGGCAGTAAATTGATCGCGTATTCGTAGGGTATGACAAGCGCAGCGCCGGCATACCATTTCAGCATGTTTCGTCACGCCGGCGCTGCGCTTGTCATGACCTACCCATCACGACCTTAATGATTCCATGAGAACTCAGGCGAGTTAAACAACGTCCAGAATATGTCCTCGACGATCGGCTTCCGACGATCGTCCGTGTGGTCGTCCAACTGTGCCATGAAATGCTCGCGTTCTTCCGGAGTCGGCTTTCTCGAAAGGCACACAAAGTAGGCAGATTCGAGAGCCTCTTTGTTCGACTGGGAGTATTTTGAAATTCGAGCGCACGCCGTGAAGTTGGCAAATAACGCTGCGGGCCCAACACCAGCACCGACGGCATCCCGTGTCATGCCGCTATTCATTCTGAGTAATGCCTGCGGAATCGTGCCCGTCTGCTCAACGAGTTCCTGATCGCCGAGATCGCCGTACTCATTCACAAAATTCTGCTCGCCGAAGAAACGCCTCAGCCGCATAAACATGTGAGAGTTCAGGTCGATCGTCTGGATCGACGAAGCCTGCAACATCGATCCGATAATCTGCTCAGGCCGCAAGCGAGTCATCGGGAACACTGCCCACGACTCGTCCAGCATCGAGAGCAGCTCTTCGTCGTCGACATCAGCCTGCGACTGGTTGTCCAGTTCGACGACGCTCTGAATCCGAAACGGTTTCGTGGATGCAATCGTCAGAATCATCCGCTTCAGATCGTAATTGTGCTGCCGAAAGTCGCGACCGAGCATGTCCAGCACGTCACGATCCGCTTCCGACTCGCTGGGGTTCGGCATGTCGTCGACTGGTGCGACAAACGCACGACCGAACATCAATCCCCAAACGCGGTTCGCAATCGCTCGCTCGAATCGTCGGTTTTCCGGGTGCGTCATCCAGTGAGCAAATTGTTCGCGAGCGGTGCCTTCAGTGGGAAGCCATTCCTTTCCAAACGGGACGGTCGGGGCAACCTTTCGTTGGGGAATGTCGTCGTCCTCGGAGGCTTCCGGATCGATCTTCTCCAGGTCGTCGACTTCGAACATCTTGTCTGGCTTATCGAAGACTCCGAGACCACTCGTCTCTGCCTGCCCGAATTGCGCGGCGACACCTTCGAAATGATACTGTTTCCAGTTTTCGTCGAAGGGGTGATCGTGACACTGAGCACAGTCCATGCTCTGACCGAGAAACGCTCGCACCGACCGAGCGGCCAGCTTGTTCTCGTCAAGATCATCGTTGGCAACGGCAGCGGTGATAAAGTTAGTCTGAGGCTCGCCGGTCCAAAGCCCTTTTGAAGCAATCAGCTGCCGCACAATGCTGTCGTACGGTTCGTTCTGTGTTAGTTGTTCGCTGAGCCAGCTGACAAACCGGTCTCTCCGGAATGTGACTAAGTTACCGCTTTCGACGCCCACGAAACATCGAGCCAGACGCTCGGCAAAGTAGTCGGCAAAACGAGGATCGTTGAGGTATCGCTGCGTCCAGCGTTCGATGCGGTTGGGCTGGTCGTCGAGTTCAAACTGCCGAATTTCTTCCAGCGACGGGACCGTGCCCATCAGCGAGAGCGCTAACCGACGCAGCAGCAACAGCTCGTCCGCTGGTTGGGCCGGCTGCAATTCCTGACGCGTCCAGATTTCCTCAAAGTAACCGTCGATTTGAGCGACCGTCGTTGGCAGCTCGTCATCAATCTGCGCGACATCCGTCGGAGTCGCGTTCAGCGAGCCCGACGGCCGAACGGCCCACTGGCAAAGCACAAACACAGCCGCAACCACAAGTAATGGCAGAAGTCGAGTATTCATGCGAGTCTTTCCTGACCACTGACGCTGGTACCGTAGGCTGGGTCGTGTCCCAGCAAGATTCAAGCTGGGGCACGCCCCAGCCTACTCAACTGAACCCTGATACCGCTCGAAAGTCGCGGTGGTTTCGCAAATCATGGAGTAGAACGCGGGATTCACCACTTGAATGTCGCTGAAGGTTCAATTTGAACCGATCAACTCAGAATCGGCATAATGAATCGCGCCGGCTCGACACCCGTCAATCGACTGTCCAGCCCCTGGTGTTTCACCGAAAATCGGCGAGCGTCGATCCCCACGCAGTGCAGCATCGTCGCGTGCAGATCCCGGATGTGTACAACGTTCTCAACCGAGTTGTACCCAAGTTCGTCGGTCGCTCCGTACGAAACGCCGCCTTTGACTCCTCCGCCGGCCATCCACATGGAGAACCCTTTGATGTGATGATCCCGGCCCGCTCCGCCTTTGCCCTGGAACATCGGCGTCCGGCCGAACTCACCGCCCCAGATGATCAGCGTGTCTTCCAGCATGCCTCGCTGCTTGAGGTCGGTCAGCAGCGCCCACGTCGGGCGGTCGGTCAGCCCGCAGCACGTATTCATGTAATTGACCAGGCCGCCGTGGTGGTCCCAGCCTCGATGATAAAGATGAATAAACCGCACGCCTCGTTCAGCCAGCCGCCGAGCGAGCAAACAGTTCGAAGCGTACGAGCCGTCGCCCGGCTTCGCGCCGTACATGTCCAGTGTTTCCTTCGTCTCGCCAGACATGTCGACCAGTTCCGGCACCGACGTTTGCATCCGAAACGCCATCTCCAGCGCGGCAATCCGAGTGGCAATCTCCGGATCACCAAGCTTCGCGTTCCGATACTGATCGAGTTGCTGAATCGTCTCGACAAGCTGCCCCTGTTGCGCCGTCGAAACTCCGGCGGGGTTACGAACATAGTTCACAGGATCGCCGCTCGAGTTGAACTGAACTCCCTGGAATCGACTGGGGAGAAATCCCGATCCCCATTGTCGCGAGGCAATCGGTTGAGGATTCCGGCCGCCAACACTCGTCAGCACAACGAAGCCCGGCAGGTCTTCCGCTTCACTGCCCAGACCATAGTTAAGCCATGCTCCCATCGAAGGCCGACCGTTGATGCCGGTCCCCGTGTTCATAAAAGTGTGAGCCGGGTCGTGGTTAATCTGCTCAGTAACCATCGACCGGATGATGCAGATATCGTCGGCCATCTTCCCGTGCCAGGGCAGGAAGTCGCTGATCAACTGACCGCTCTCGCCGTGCTTTCGAAACTTCGTCAGGTGCCCTTGAACGTTGAGCGGTTTACCTCGCAACTGCGCGATCGGCTGCCCGGCCGTGAACGATTCCGGCATCGGCTGACCGTTCATCTCGTCAAGCTTCGGTTTGTAATCAAACGTCTCGAGATGCGAAGGTCCTCCGGCCATGCAGAGGAAGATCACGCGTTTGGCCTTACCCGCGAAGTGCGGCAGCGCGTCAATCCCGGCGCGACTCGCACTGGCGAAAGAGTCATCGGACATCAGCGTCCCCAAAGCCGCAGCTCCGAGTCCGACTCCGCCAGTTGACAGAAACGTGCGTCGATTGATCGCGGTTGGGTCGAGCATTGAACAGTGTCCAGATTCAGAAAGTGGTCGCATTTTTCGCAGATGTCACCTCTCCCCCTTGCGGGAGAGGTCGGCCTCTCAGGGCCGGGTGAGGGCTTTCATTTTGATTTATTCCACCCTTCATCAGATCGTTTCTGCCTAATTCCGAGTCGTCGTCTCACCAAGCGTCAGAATCGCTCGCGCCACCGCTGTCCAAGCCGCGTGCTCCACGACCGAGCCGCCTTCAGCCTTCGGGGAAATCCCCGCTGATACCAAAGCCAGAGCTGACGCCTCGTCGGAGCGATACTGCTCGCGAGACGCGACCAGAAGTTCCGTCAAGAGCTTCCGCTCAAAGTCTTCCAGCGAGCGCGACACTGCCAGTCGAAATGCAACATCCAGCCGGGCCTGATCGTCTTCTGCGGACGTCATGATCCGATCAGCAAACGCCCGCGCCGCTTCAACAAAAGTCGGATCGTTCAGCAACGTCAGCGATGCCAGCGGAGTATTCGATCTTGGTCGCTGAGCCGTGCATTCTTCTCGCCGCGGCGCGTCGAACGCTTTCAACATTGGATGCAGAAACTGCCGCTGCCAGTGTACGTACAGTCCGCGTCGCCATTGCCGCTGGTCGTTGTGTTGAACGTACTTCCTCGTCGGAAAATTTAAGTGGCGGTAATAGCCAGCCGGCTGGTACGGCTTCACACTCGGTCCGCCCACCTTTTGCACCAACAGGCCGCTGACGAACAACGCGTTGTCACGAACCGCCTCGGCCGGCAACCGAAATCTTGCCTGACGTGAGAACAATCGATTCTCGGGATCGGACTCGCGCAGTTCATCGGTGACCAGCGACGACTGCCGATACGCACGGCTCATTGTGATCAGCTTGAGTATGTGCCGAACGTTCCAGCCGCTGTCGACGAACTCGACTGCAAGATTGTCGAGCAGTTCCGGATGACTCGGCGGTTCTCCCTGCCCGCCGAAGTCGGTCAGGTTTCGAGCAATCCCGTTTCCAAACAGCAGGTACCAGAACCGGTTCGCAAAGACGCGAGCGGTCAGCAAACCGTTGCCGTCTTCCGCATCGGTCAGCCAGTTCGCGAGGTCAAGCCGCGTCGATCGCTGATCGCCCGTGCCAAGCTCTCCGAGAAACTTCGGAATCGATGACGTGACGATCGGCCCGTTGTCGTCGAGCCAGTTCCCGCGAGGAAGCACACGCATCGTGCGGGGTTTGATTGACGCCGAAATCATCGTCCGCCGAGCCCCTTTGCTGATGGCCGCCTTCTCTTTTGTCAGCTCAGTAATCGTCGCCTCAAGTTTTGATCGCTCCGCATCATCGCTGGCGAGTGACGCAACAGCGGCCTTCGTCTCACCAATCTTCTGATCGAGTTCTTTGATGCGAAGCCGTTCGCGCCGAGTCAGCACGACAAGTTCCGGCTCACGTTTTGTCGGCAGCGAGTTGCCGCCCGACGTGAAATGCTTTGCTTCATCGAGGTCCGCAAAGAACGCTCCCATCGAATAGAAGTCTTCGATGGTGTAGGGGTCAAACTTGTGATTGTGGCACTGGCAGCAGCCCATCGTGCCGCCCATCCAGACTTCCGACAGATTACGAATTCGGTCGGCGGCGTAGATCGCCAGGTATTCCTTAGGCTGGAGACCACCTTCGTGAGTCGTCTGCAACAGCCGGTTGTAGCCCGACGCAATCTTCTGATCGATCCCCGAGCCTTCAACCAGGTCACCAGCCAGTTGCTCCGCCGTAAACCGATCAAACGGCATGTTGTCGATGAAGGCGTCGATCACCCAATCTCGATACGGCGAGATGGCATGATCCTGATCGCCGTGATAGCCGACAGTGTCTGCGTACCGAACGAGGTCCAGCCAGTAAGTCGCCATCCGCTCGCCGTGCTCGTCCACCGCGAGCAGCCGATCAACGACCTTCTCCCAGGCATCGGCCGACTTGTCGGCGACAAACGCGTCGACTTCGTTCGGTGTTGGCGGCAGACCGGTCAGGTCGAACGAAACTCGCCGAAGCAGCGTGACGCGATCGGCTTCCGGCGACAATTCCAGAGATTCATCAGCGAGCCGCTGATCAATAAATCGATCAATCCAGTTCGACGAATTATCGACGACGACATTGGGGTCCTTTGTCCGAACCGGCTTTTCGTAGGCCCAATGTGCTGACCACTTCCCGCCGCCTTGAATCCATCGTCTCAGCAGACTGATTTCGTCATTCGTCAGCGGTTTCCCATGTCCCGGCGGCGGCATTTGCTCGTCGGGATCGGTCGACGTAATTCGACGAAAGAGTTCGCTTTCTGCCGGCATCCCAGGCACGACGATGTGGTCGGGTTCCGGTGCAATGTCGAGTCGCAGTTCGGCCTCGCGAGACTCTTCGTCGGGGCCGTGACAATGGAAACATCGATCCGACAAAAGTGGCCGAATGTCCGTGCTGAACCGGACGACTCGACCGTTTGCCTGCCCCGCAGTCTGAGCGGTTGCTCGTTGAGGCGAACTCAGCCCAAGCAGCAGCACAAAACCGAAAGCGGCGAGCAGGACAGTACGAGCAGATTCTCCGCTGCCAACAACCTCGTCATACCCGCGCAGGCGGGTACCCAGCGACATCCAATGCGTTCTGGGTCCCCGCCTGCGCGGGAAGGACGCAAGGAATATCGTGAGGCCAATTTGGACAACGGACGCTAAGAAATTTCGAAAAGAATCACGTTTCACGCGTCAACCTCCAGGCGTCGAGAAGTGTCGTCTTCGTCCTGTGCGAGAAACTTTTGAGCAGCCGACGTTGGCCGTGCTCCGACCTCTCGAATGGCAGAATTCGGCAGCTTGTCCAACGGTGTGTACTGCGGGTGGTGATGCTCGATGTACGGGTTGTTGTGCTTTGTGTTGTAGCAGCAGATCAATCCCCATCGCGGATCATCGCTGAGGTTCGCATCCGAGCGGTGCAGCAAGTTCGAATGAAAGAACAATGCGGTGCCGGCTGACATTTCGCAGTAGACGAGTTCTAGAACTTTCATGGCCTCGTTGACGCGTTCGAGGTGTGCTCCGGTTTGCTCGCCTTCGAAGCCGTGCTCGATGCGGCCCATCCGGTGCGAACCGGCCAGGACCTGCATGCAGCCGTTTTCTTCCGTGCACGGATCGACGGCGATAAAGACGCTCAGCATGTCCGGAAACAGGCAACCGTTTTTGTACCAGTACCCGTAATCCTGATGCCATTCCCAGGCCCCGCCGACCTTCGGCTGTTTCGCACTTAGCTTGGAGTGGTAATGGTAGACCTCGTCGCCCAGCAATTGCTCAGTCGAGTCGACGATGCGTTCGGAGCGGGCGATCGTTCCGTAAATGTCATCGCCGGGATGATTCCAGAGCGAGAGGTTCGTCTTACGCCCTTCAGAGTCTCGAACGGCCATCGCGTGACTCTGCAGCGTCGCGTCTTGACGACAGGCGTCCTGCAGGAGCGACGTTTCTTCGGAGTCGAGGAAGCCCTCGATGAAGAGGTAACCGTCTGATTGAAACGAACTTTGCTGTTGGTCCGTTAGTGGTCCGGTCATGCTCGATCCTGCCAGTTACCAGAAGGAAGTGCTCACCGGCCTGCCTTGAAATCACGCCACCGCTTTTCCCGGGCCTTCCGGATGTCTCGCTGCTTACGCCGTTGCGACCAGTGCAACCACTTAAAGCCGATGATAGCCATCGCGAACACCGCCCAACCCATCGCAGGTTTCCTCCACTATGGCCGCGGTTCATTATCGCGATCAGCCGGCGGTTGGCCACTCACCCGAGAAGACTTCTGTCGCCGGGCCGGTCATGTAGACCTCGCCGGATTTCGCACATTCGATTTCAAGGTCGCCGCCGGTCAGTCGGACCAGCACTTTGCGATCGAGCAATCCGGCCAGAACTCCTGCGACAACCGTCGCGCATGCTCCAGTTCCGCAGGCCAGCGTTTCGCCAGAGCCGCGCTCCCAGACCCGCATGATGACTTCGGAGCGAGACACCACTTGAACGAACTCGGCGTTGATTCGGCGAGGGAAAGCTTCGTGAACTTCGACCTTCGGTCCGATGTTCAAAACCCAGTCGTCGTTGACTTCGTCGACGAAGGTCACCGCGTGCGGGTTGCCCATCGAAACGCAGGTCACCTCAAGAGTTCGACCACCAACTTGCAGCGGCACGTTAAGTGGAGGGTCACCGGTCAGCGTCGTTGGGATCCTCGAGCTTTGTAGAATCGGCTGGGCCATGTTGACGCGAACTCGATCGACCTTGCCGTCAGCGACGGAGCACTGCAGAGTCAGCACGCCTCGACCGGTTTCAATCGCCAGCTCTTCTTTAGCAGCGATGCCGTGGTCGTAAACAAACTTCGCAACGCAGCGGACAGCGTTGCCGCACATTTCCGCTTCAGACCCGTCGGCGTTGTACATGACCATCCGGGCGTCAGCTCGTTCCGACGGACAAATCAGGACAAGCCCGTCGCCACCGACGCCGAAATGACGATCGCTGATCGCCTTCGCCAGTTCCGATACATCTCCGAGTTCGACCTGCTCGAAGCAGTTCACGTAAACATAATCGTTCCCGGCCCCGTGCATCTTCGTAAACTTCATCGTCGCTCTCCGATCCGGTCCGAAATACTCACTTCACGGCGGCCGTTTGGGACGCCTGATACGCCGAAGGCGTTAGATACATTAGCCTGGGGTCGCCGCGAAGCGGCGCACCCCAGGATGTCGTGCTCGTAGTAGTCCTACCCCAACGGGGTTACACAAACTTGCTCTGAAACAGATGCCGGTTGTAGAACGCTTTCAGCGTACGCTCGTTGGTGACGACATTTCTGGGGTGGCACTCAGCGGCTACGCCGCTTCGCTGACCCCAGGCTTTTGGGTCTAACGCCTTCGGCGTATTCTCGGGCAGGCCGAAGTTCAAAAAGCCAGCGTCGTGACACTTGTTCCAACAAGCGTGTTCAGGAAAACGCCTTCGCGACCGCTTCCTTCGTCTTCGCCAGACCGGTTTTGACAACCCGTTCGGGGTCCTGCTTCCAGTAAGTCGGGTTGAACAGTTCCAGCGAGAGCGCTCCGGCGAAGCCGTTGGCGGCGACCATCTGGAAGATGTCGTTCAGCGGGGCGACGCCGTCTCCGGGATAGACTCGGTCTTTGTCTGAAATCGTGTCGCGAGGCGGATCGGCGGGGTAATCGTTGACGTGGAAGCAGTGAATCTTTGAGCCGGCAATTGCGGCCATGCCGGCGAAGTCCGAGCCGCCTTTATAGATGTGATAAACGTCCGGCAGGATGCAGGCGTCTTTGTGACCAGACTCGATCACGGCGAACATCGTCTCGCCCAGTCGCGACAGGTTATCTGAGAAACCCCAGACCTCAGCCTGCGGTATGATGCCCGTCTGGTCACCGACTTCGAGCAACGCGCGGTAACGCTCGGCCACTTTGAAGAGGTCAAGCTTCGGCGAACCACGATGTGCACCGACCGGCGGAGCGGCGATGTGCGTTCCGCCGATCTGCTTGAGCATGTCCATGTCGCGTTTCGCAGTTTCGAGGCCCTCCGCTCGTTTGGCATCGTCTTCGACGATCCAGTTGGCAAAGCCGATCGCGCTTTCGACTCGCAGCCCGTGATCAGCAATTCGCTTGCCGAGATCCTTCAGGCTGCCGCCTTCTTTGACGTAAGCTTCCAGTTCGCGGATCCACGGCTCAATACCGTCATAGCCGGCTTTGGCTGCCAGTTCGACTTCCTTCACGATGCCGATCTTCTGCTCGCGAATCGTGCTCGTATTGAGGCAGTATCGAAACTTCGGTTTCGCAGCGGCTGCTTCGGCAGCGACTGCGGTTTGTGTCGCTGTAACGGCTCCGGCCACAATCGGAGCGGCCAGGAATTCTCGGCGAGAAAAGGTCACGTTAGTTCTCCGATTGTATGAGGCCCGTTTTGTGAGCCGACGGCGCTAGCCGCAGGCCTTGAGTTTTGTAGCTACGTTTCGGAATTCCGGGCCCGACGTTAGCGCGTTCGGCTCAGCCCGGGAATCGAGCCAAAATTAACTTAAAACGATTCCAGAAGTTCGATTCCCGGCAGCGCTTCAGTCAGCTCTTCCTTGGCGGCAGCGTCGCTCGAAAGCAAAGTCGTCCCGATCTTCAGTTTCTTCAACTTCTTCAGCTCGACGAGAAATTCAACGGCACTCCCGTCAATCATGAAGTTCTCGTCCAGGTCGAGTACTGCCAGGTTCTCAAGAGCCGTCAACGGTTCCAGTGACTCGCCGGTCAAGTCTGACACGTTTGTCAGATCGAGTTCTCTCAGTGTCGAAATCTTCGAGATCGCAACGAGACCTTCTGGCGTAATTCCACACTGCTCAAGCCGGAGAATCGCCAGATTTGGAAAGCCGTAGAGCTTCTCGATTCCTCCATCACCCACCGCGCTGCTGGTGACGTCGAGTTCAACAAGGTCTTTCATTCCGGCGAGGTGCTCAAGGCCTGCATTATTGACGACGGTTTCACGCAACAGCAGCGTCTTCATTTTGGTGAGCCCTGCGATGTGAGCCAGCGCGTCGCCCTTCACGAAATTGAATCGGACATTCAGCGTCTCAAGATTCGTCAGCCCGGAGATGTGTTTGAGATCTGGTCCTTCGATGTTGGTGTCGTTTTCCAGTTCCAGCACTTTCAGCTTCTTGCAGTTCGACAATGCTTCCAGCGAAGCTCCGGTCAGACGCGTATTCTTGCTGATGTTGACGTTCTCAAGATTCGGCAACGTGCCGAGCAACTTGATGCCTTCGTCAGAAACGCCAGGGCACTCCTGCAGCTTGACGGCCTTCAGGCTCTTAATCTCTGAGAGGAACTTGATGCCTTCGTCACTGACGTTTGTAAATCGCAGGTCGATATCGACCAGATTTTTTAGTCCGGTCAGGTGGGCCAGCCCGGCGTCAGTGACGCTCGTTCGACGAAGCCCCAACGCCCGCAAACCTGCGACCGACGACAGAGACTCGATCCCTTTGTCAGTAATGGCCGAACTCGCAGCGTCCAGAATGGTGAAGCTCGGCAGTTCCGCCAGAGTCGCCATACCTGCGTCGCCGAAATTCGGCCCTTCGACAATCACGCGCGAAACTTTCGGCAATCCTTTCAGCAGAGCCATGTCCTCATCGGTCGTTTCCGTCCTGCGGAAATCGGCCAGGACAACGTGGCCACTGGCTCCGACGTCGAGATTGACACCCTTTTCCTTCAATGCCGCCAACGAATCTGCATCATCGGCCGGGACGACCACTGCAACCGGCAGCGTTTCGCCGGTCGGGGTTGCTCCACCCGGAGCCGGACCGGCCGTCGGTTTGCAGCCTGAAACAACAAACAACGTCGAGAGCAGAAAAAGCGATACTGTGGCTTTCATAGGTCCAGAAATTCCGTGTCAGAGTATTAAGCGAGACGAACCAGAACATCGCAAGACTCAACTCAACCAAACGCCAATTAACATGCGGCAGTGATGGAGCAACGGTTGCGGTCGATCGTCTCCTGATAAGACGAGAAGGAGCCTCAGGGCGGGGACGAGCCAGCGTATCGGGCGTCCGTAACGATGGCAAATCAGTGGCGATCGCAAATGACGATGTCAAACCCGCAGGCGTTAGCAGGCCCGGTTAATAGCCAGGGCTTCGCCGATTTCGGTATGTTGACTCCGATCCGTTGGTCGCGGCATTTCAGACTGCTATCATCCGCGACCCGCTTTTGGCGTCCCGCCGAATCCATAACAAGACTCACAACAACTTTCGGCCCACCAACGAAATACAGCCCACCGAAAAAGGAACATCGTTATGCCACGCAAGTCGACCCGCCGATCATTCATGCAGACTTCCGCAGCCATCGGCGCGGGATTCTGGACAGGCCACAGCCTCACGCCAGTCTTCGCACAAAGCCGCAACACTTCCGAGAAGATCAATTTCGCATCGATCGGTGTTGGCGGAAAAGGGTCCAGTGACTCTGGCGACGCGAACAAGCATGGCAACATGGTCGCCATCTGTGACATCGACGAAAAGCGACTGGAAAAGGCCGGCGAGCTTTATCCCGACGCCAGGAAGTTTGTCGACTACCGTGAGATGCTCGCCGAAATGGGCGACAAGGTTGACGCCGTTACGGTCTCAACGCCGGACCATACCCACGCGCCGGCGAGTCTGCTCGCGATGAGCATGGGCAAGAACTGCTTCACACAGAAGCCTCTGACCTGGTCAATCTACGAAGCCAAACTGATGCGCGAAATGGCCAACGAAAAAGGCGTCGCGACTCAGATGGGCAACCAGGGAACGTCCAACAACGGCCTTCGCGAAGCCGTCGAAATTGTTCGAGCCGGCATGATTGGCGACATTAAGAAAGTCCATGTCTGGACGAATCGACCGGTCTGGCCGCAAGGCGAAGGCCGGCCGGAAACTGCAGAAGAAATCCCGAAGGGACTGCACTGGGACCTGTTTCTGGGAGCCGCACCGAAACGGCCCTACAACTCACTTTACACGCCGTTCAAATGGCGAGGCTGGCTGGACTTCGGCACGGGCGCTCTCGGCGACATGGCCTGCCACACGGCCAACATGGCTGTCATGGCCACGGACCTGTTTGACGCAAAAACAGTCATCGCCAAGTCGACACCAATCGGCGAACAGTTCCCATCAAAATCGACGATCGAGTTCAACTTCGGCGAACGCCCGCGCGGCGACGGCGAAGGCAATTGGGGACCAGTCAACCTACACTGGTACGACGGCGGAAACCTGCCGTCACAGGACCTTCTGCCGGGCGGCAAGTTCTCTGCGAGTGGCACGATCATTGAAGGAACTGAGCTGACGCTCATTTCACCGGACGATTACGGCGCCGAGTTCGTTCTATTCAAGAATGGCACCACCGAGCCCGTTTACATCACGTCAGGTCTGAAAGATGAAAAGGTGCAGGTAAAAAAACTGGGTATGAAGCTTACCGTCAAAGGCGATCCTGTTACTCCGCCAGAGCCGACGCTTCCTCGCTCACCAGGCCACTTCAAGGAATACGCCATTGCGTGCTCCGGCGGCCCGGCAGCGATGTCGAACTTCAACTACGCTTCGCGACTGACGCACACCATCCTGTTTGGAAACGTCGCACTTCGCTCCGGCAAGCCAGTCAACTGGGACGCCGAAAAGTTCACTTGCGGAGACGTCGAAACCGACAAGCTGCTGCACCGAGTCTACCGCGAAGGCTTCGCGTCTGTTCCGGCGCTTAACTGGCAACCGAAAGGCTAGTTCAGCAATTGGATGAGACTTTGCAACGGGCGACGGAAGGAAACTTCGGTCGCCCGTTTTTCGTTGGCGCGACGGTCGCGACCATTGTCGCCACTGAGTAAAACTGCCCAACTCTTTCGCCCCGACGACTTACCAGGACGACACTCGCTATGAAACACCTGTCGCGATTCGCTTGCCTGTTCGCCGTTGCCGCTTGGTGCCTCGTCGGTAATTCGCCGGGCACCCAACAATGCTGCTCCGCGGCCGAGCGTCCCAACATTATCGTCATCCTGTCAGACGACATGGGCTATTCGGACATCGGCTGCTTCGGAGGCGAAATTGAAACGCCGACTCTGAATGGCCTCGCCGAAAACGGGTTGCGCTTCACGCAGTTTTACAACACGGGTCGCTGCTGCCCGACCAGGGGCTCACTGCTGACGGGGCTGTACCCGCATCAGTCAGGCATCGGTTGGATGATGACTGACCGAGGGCACGATGGTTACCGAGGCGATCTCAACAACAACTGTCGCACGATGGCCGAAGCCCTCAAGCCAGCGGGCTATTCCACCTACGGAGTCGGCAAGTGGCACGTCACGAAGCACGTTCAACCGGACGGACCGAAGCACAACTGGCCGAGGCAACGAGGTTTCGACCGGTTCTACGGAACGATCACCGGTGCCGGCAGCTTCTTTGATCCGGGGACGCTGACGCGCGACGACCAGAACATCACTCCGACCACTGACGAAGAATACAAGCCCGAGCAGTACTACTACACAGACGCCATCAGCGACAACGCCGTGCGCTACATCAACGACCACTGCCAGCAGGACGCCGAGAAGCCGTTCTTCATGTACGTAACTTACACGGCCGCCCACTGGCCGATGCACGCTCTACCGAAAGACATCGCCAAATACAAAGGTCGCTACGACACCGGATACGCTCCGGCTCGCAACCGTCGTGCGAAACGTGTCGTCGAGCTGGGCCTCGTCAGCGAAGCCTGCGAACCCGCACCGCTGATCGGAGACTGGGAAAGCTTCGAGCACAAAGCCTGGGAATCGCGCTGCATGGAAGTTTACGCCGCGATGGTCGACAGCATGGACCAGGGCATCGGCAGAATCGTCTCGTCCCTGAAGAAGAACAACGAGCTCGACAACACGCTGATCGTCTTCATGCAGGACAACGGCGGCTGCCAGGAAACAATCGGTCGACGAGGAGACTTCCAGCGTCCCGTCGAAGCCTCAATGAGAAAAATCCCGCACGACGAAATCCGGCTCGACGTCATTCCGAAACAGAACCGTGCCGGAGTCCCAACACTCACTGGCCCCGGAATCATGCCCGGCCCGGAAGACACGTACATCGCCTACGGACTGAACTGGGCCAACGTCTCGAACACGCCGTTCCGAGAGTACAAGCACTTCGTCCACGAAGGCGGTATCTCAACGCCGTTGATCGCTCACTGGCCGGCTGGCATCAAACGCCGCGGCGAACTCGACCATCAGCCCGGCCACCTGATCGACATCATGGCAACGTGCGTCGATCTTTCCGAAGCCGAGTATCCGAAACAGATCGGCGACAACGAGATCAAGCCACTGGAAGGCGTCTCGCTCAAGCCGGCCTTCTCGGGCAAATCGCTCAACCGAAAACAGCCGCTGTTCTGGGAGCACGAAGGGAATCGTGCAATCCGTGATGGCGATTGGAAACTCGTCGCCAAAGAGAACAAGCCATGGGAACTTTACGATCTCAAAACTGACCGTTCCGAAACGCACAATCTGGCCGCCGAGAAACCAGAACTCGCCAAACAGCTGGAAGCCAAATGGGACGCCTACGCCGCACGAGCAAACGTGTTGCCACTAGGTACCTGGCGAGGTGCACCCAGGAAGCCAAAGACGAATCGGAAGCAGCGAAAATTCTCACTCAAATCCGGAGACAACCTTTCTGCAGAAGAAGGACCGTTCATTGAAAATCGGCCGATAAGAATTTCGGTCGAGTTGAAGAAGGCCGGCACCGACGGCGTCCTTGTCGCCCACGGAGGCACTGCCGAGGGATACTCGCTCTACTTAAAGGATGGCATTCTGACATTCGTCACGCGGCGAGGCGGGAAGCTTTCTAAAGTTGTTGCCACCCAGAAAGTTTCCAGCGTGACCACCAAAATTGAGGCACACCTCACCAAGTCCGGCGACGTGACGTTGTCGGTAGACGAGAAGTCGGTCGCCACCGGAAGTTTTGCCGAGGGGATACCACGACACCCGATCGACGGGCTGCAGGTTGGCTCCGACGAAGGCGGCTTCGTCGGCGAGTACAACAACCCGTTTCCGTTCACCGGCGAAATCGGAAACGTGACGATCGAGCTGAAGTAGGTCAGGCTTCGCCTGACGAAGTCTTCCGTTATGTGGTGGGGCAGGATTTCATCCTACCGAGGCAGGTTACAAACCGGCCCCACGACAACTATTTCCAAGCAGCCCCTCTTGTCTCAAAGTAACTCCGTCAGGCAAGGCCTGACCTACGGAAGAACGACACGCATTATGCAGAAGACAGAACAACTCGGCGGCCTGAATTGCCACACTGTCCAACAAGTTGACGGGCAGGATCCGGAATTGGTGGTCATCCTCTGCCACGGATTCGGTGCTCCGGGTACTGACCTGGTCGGACTCGGCGGAGAGCTGATGCGATGTCAGCCGCGGCTGATGGAATCGA
>JBLFXD010000040.1:0-16814 GCA_047611045.1 Planctomycetaceae bacterium
GGGTGGGTTCAAGCTGGCTTGGGTGGGTCTTCACGTGGGGTCGTGATCTTTCCGCGATGCGGGACCGTACGCTGGGTTTCCTGCAAAGCGTTGGCTTTTTCTATCTTCGGAACACAATCACCGATCACACGGTGAAACGCCGCACAGTTTGCGATTCGGCGGAAAGCTCGACCGAGGCGGCGATCATGCGGCAACCCCATGATAGGCGACCTGGCGAAACGACGGCAATTCGAGTCCAGATGCCTGGCAGAAGACGCTTGATTGGCGACGAAAGGCACTCTCAGAAACTCAGGTGAGGCCCGCAATCGGCTCGCCGTGGTAGATGTGGTAGGGGCGGTTGAAGTCGTCTTTCCAAGCGGCGGTGCGAGGGATTCCGAGGGACTCGTAGATCGTTGCCGCCATGTTCTCGGGCTTTTGAGGGTCGGCGACCGGGTAACCACCGATCTTGTCGGAGGACCCGATGACTCGTCCGCCCTGGATGCCGCCGCCGGCAAAGAACACCGTCTGCACCGCTCCCCAGTGATCGCGGCCTGGCAACTTGTAATGGTTGGGAAGACCGGTGATCTTTGGAGTTCGACCGAACTCGCCAGCCATGACGACGAGTGTTGAATCGAGCAGTCCGGAATCGTCGAGGTCGTCCAGCAGCGCCGCGACGGACCGGTCCATCGGTGGAAGCAGCTTGTCTTTCAGGTTGGGGAATGCGTTGCCGTGAGTGTCCCACGACTCGTTATTGCCGAGGTTCACCTGGACCATGTTGACGCCCGCTTCGACCAGACGCCGAGCCATCAGCAGCGACCACCCGAATGAATTGCGGCCGTAGCGATCGAGTATGGCATCGTCCGCTTTCACCACGTCAAAGGCGTGCCGCACTTTGTTGTCGGTCAGGAGTGAAATCGCTCCCTGCCTGAACTTGTCGAACTGCTGCGTCGAGGCGAACTGGTCGAGCTCGGTGCGCTGCCGCTCGACTTCGTTCATCAGGCCGAATCGTTTCGCAATGCGCGGCTGTGTGAAACCTTCGGGCAGGTCGAGACTCGGCGCCTGAAACTTCAACGACTTGACGTTCTCTGTTCCGCGAGCGTGATGGAATTCGTATTCCGGAAACGCTCCGTACGTCGTGCCGTTGAACGGTGCCGCGTCGACGAACCAGGGATCTCGTCTTTGGCCCATCTGACCGGCGAACTGTCCGGGGAGGACTCGACCGGATCGATGAATCAGTCGTTCGGGCAGGACAACAGACGGCGGAAGATTGTTCGTCGTCGGAAAGTGGTCGCCGGAAATGGCCGCGATCGACGGCCAGTCTTCGGGCTTTGGTTTGCTCGCGCTGAACGTTGGCGGCATGGGCGTCCGGCCGGACAGCATCACCATGTGCCCCTGCGAGTGCTCGTTGTAGGGATGAGTCAGGGAACGCACGATTGACCACTTGTCGCTGCGCTTTGCCAGCTCCGGCATGTGTTCGCAAATCTGGAGGCCGGGAGTTTGCGTCGACACCGGCATGAACTCGCCGCGAATGTTGTCGGGAGCGTCCGGTTTCATATCGAAGCTGTCGTGCTGGCCGAGCCCTCCGGACAGGAAGATGTAGATTACCGAACGCTGCTGTGACGATGCCGGCGATGGCGTTGCGGAGTCCGCGGCTCTCAACGCAGCCAGGTGATTCGTACCAAGTCCGAGCAGTCCAACGCCGCCCACCTGGATGGCTGTTCTGCGAGTCAGATTCGGATGGCGAGGTGCAGTCATCGCAAGGTCTCTTCAAGCTGTTTCGTGCGGTTGAGGCGGTGCCCAATCCTGTTGAGTATCAGATCGTCCCTTACAGCAAGAATTCATTCGCTGAAATTCTGCCATCACGAGAATGGTCTGATCGGATTCGGTAGGAAGAGTCAGCCTAAAGCGATTCTCCGCGACACTCAATGTATTCCTGTCCGCTTGAGTCTGATTGTTCTGTCAGGTTGTCCGCATTGGCGAAGATATCGAGGTTGCTGTCACTGGAAGTTTCCGTCCGCAACGCGGATGCCTGAAATTCGTTGCCAGCTTGATTCATGCTTGTTTATGCTGGCCTCTCAGCCTGGTCGATCATTCTTCAATCACTCTTTCAGTGAGTGGGTTCAGGCACTCGTTACGACTTCTCTGTTGAGGGTAACCCCGGTCAATGGCTCATGAACGGACCAATTCGGATTCCGTTTCAGACCAGTCGGTGTATCTGATTCTTCGGGATGAGCTGAAGTGGCGAAACGTGTTTCGCCTGGCTCCCGGTCAGGTCACAACGATTGGCCGCGCGCCCACGAACCGAGTCGTGGTTCCCGACGATATTTGCAGCCGACACCACTGCGAGATCTATCAGGCCGACGGTGAATGGCTCCTGAAAGATTTGGGAAGCCGTAACGGAACGTTGATCGAAGGCTGTCGCGTTACTGACGATTGGCCACTGAGCGACGGCGATCAGATCCAAATCGGCGAATGCAGCCTCGTCTTCACACCGGACATCTCTCGGCCGCCCGACAACGATATTTCCCTGGAAAGCGGAACGGAAACCTGCGACGGGCTGCCGTCTGTGCTGCGGGGAACTCCCGAGCCCGAGATCGTCTTCCGACGGCACAAGACAAGGTATCACTCGGGCGGCGGTGCCGATGCTATTGGCCGTGACCGTGCCAGCCAGGAACTGGCAAAGATGTATCGTCTGGCTCTTGAAATGGGCTCGACGCGGGATATCAAAGAGCTTTCGGAGATCGTGCTCGAAGGACTTTTCGCAGACAGCAGCGTCAGCATCGGCGCGGTTCTGCTTCTGCCGAAGAGTGTCGAACGTCCGGAACCATCTCAGCTTCAAGTCGCCGCTTATCGAACAACCGGCGACGAGACCTACGAAAAAGTTTCAAACTCGCTGTCGACTATCGTGCTGAATGATTGGGAAGCGGTTCTCGCGCGAGACATTAAAGAAGACAGTCGACTAACCGACAAAGCGAGCCTCGAGAAGCTGCAGGCTTACAGTGTGATCTGTGCGCCGATCAGGACGAAGGATGCGATCTACGGCCTGATTCACCTCTACACGACGCAGGGTGGCGACCACCTGGAACTCGACGATCTCGATTACACGCTGGCCGTTGCGGACCAGTTTGCCGTGGCGCTCGAACATTTGAAGGAGAAGCTGCATCTTCAAGATGGGCTGGCCAAAGCGAAAGACGAAGCGAAGACTCTGCGGCATCAACTGGCCATTGAAAGCGACCTTGTCGGCGACAGCCCGGCTATGGAATTGCTGAAGGACACGATCGCGCGGGTTGCTCCTACTGACGCGACGGCGTTGATTCGGGGCGAAAGTGGCGTTGGCAAAGAGCTTGTCGCTCGGGCAATTCACTTCAGCAGTGACAGACGCACCGGCCCCTTTGTCTGTATGAACTGCGCTGCTCTGTCCGAGACGCTGCTCGAAAGTGAACTTTTCGGACACGAAAAGGGTTCATTCACTGGGGCGGCCGGTCGAAAGATTGGTAAGTTCGAGCAGGCCGATCGCGGAACGTTGTTCCTCGACGAAGTCGGTGAAATGAGCCTTCCCGTTCAGGCAAAGTTTCTCCGAGTCTTGGAAGGTCACCCGTTTGAACGCGTCGGCGGCGGAAGTCCGATCAATGTCGACGTGCGAGTTGTTGCCGCAACGAATCGCGATCTTGAACTGGCCATCGAAGAGAAGACATTTCGGCAGGACCTTTTCTTTCGCTTGTTCGTGATGGAAATCGCGGTGCCGGCGCTGAGAGATCACGCGTCGGACATCCCGGTTCTTGCTCATTACTTTCTGCAGAAATTTACGGCAAAGAACAGCAACCGTGTTCAGAAATTTTCTGACGCAGCGATCCAGCAGTTGATGGAGTATCAATGGCCTGGCAACATCCGGGAGCTGCAGAACACGATCGAGCGCGCCGTCATTCTGGCTCGCAATGAGACAATCGAATCATCGGACATTCAGCTTTCGACGCGAACATCCTCAGCGAAAGCCGGGGCACCGTCCGGAGAAGCGATCAAGCAGGAAAACAGAGATATTTCGCTCGACCGCCTGGAGCGGGAACACATTCTCGGCACACTCGAACGAACCAACTGGAACAAATCGATGGCGTCCCAGATTCTGGGGATCGAGCGGTCGACACTGGATCGGAAGCTGAAGCGTTACAAGGTTTCTCGACCTTCCCGATCTGGTCGGGAATCTGGCTGAGAGTGAACGATTTCTAACTCTCAGCTCGGTAAACACAGGCGCCGAAAGCGAAGCCTCGGTCCGATTGACAACTTTGTCAGAAAGAAAGCAGAAATTTTTATTGACTTCACAACCGATTGAGCTGAGAATTTCGCCCATCACCCACCTGATTAATCCCCCTTTTCACGCTCACCAACTCGCTCAGCAGTTTCGGACTGTTCGTTACAACAAATGCTGTTGGAGTTGTGTTTGGCGTAGTTAATCCCCGACGAGTCCCTCCTCTGCTTTTGTCTGGATGTCTTCGGCATCTACGCCGAAGTCGCGTCCTTGCTCCTTAATCTGGCTTTTCTGCGAGATCAGTGTGCGCTCTCACTGCAAATGCAGTTTCTGATTAAGTGAGTTTTTAGCTGTAAGTTTTTTGATATCGCTGACTTGGAACGTGGTCGTTCCTTGTTTTACCAACTGACTGCCCCGCTTTGGTTCCCTCTCTAGAGCAGGAGTAAATCCCGATGCCGCTAGCTGATGTGGATGTAAAAATGGAAAATTTTGACCTGAACGACGACGGTTTCAGCATGCTGGAAGAGTACCCCGTGAGTGATCTCGAGGGACTGAACGTCGACCCGCAGACATCTACCGTTGCCAAACCGGGTTCGGAAGAAAAAGTCTGCATGCTCGCTGCCCGTTACGCCGCTGGACTCCCGCTCTGGCACAACGAAGACTGTGTCGATCACGGACCTGACGGTGAGGTAGAAGAAGATTAGTTGGTGCGGCAGGTCATCTCCTGACTGCCGCTGCCCAACATGGAAGCCCTCCGGTGAATTTCACCCGAGGGCTTTTCTATTTTCCAGACGCGTTTTCCTGAGTTCATTCACGCTGCAGACTGCTGGCTGACGACTCAAACGCGAACGGGCATGGGTTGCGAGTGTCGTGCTGCGGCGGTAGATTTTCGTTTTCCCCGGTTTTTCAATTACAAAAACGGTCGATGCCGACAATCGACCGAAGCATTGCTGACACAGGTGAATCATGGTTCAACGCCCCCGAACAAAACTGCACAAATCGCGATCGACAGCCCGCTGTCCGAAATGCGGAAAGGTCGTTCGTCGACGTGTCCGCTGCAAAACGTGCAACAAAAAGCTGGCATAGCTGGCTGGCTTGGGCCGATTGACGGTCGCGAGCATCTGATAAATTCAAGCAGGTCAGGAAGTTCCGCTTCCTGACCTGCTTTCTTTTTGCGCCGATTGAATCTGCTTTCCAGCTGGAAAGTCGAGATCGAGCAATTGCCGGTCGCTCAGCGGATCATTTTTCGAAAGTCGCTGATGGAGCGAGTATTCGCCACGTCGCCAGCACTCAGTCCTGCTCGCCGAGCCTGATTGATCCCGTTCTGCAGCTCAGCAAATCCGTGAACACTGTGAGCGTCGGTGCTGATGACAATGGGGATGCCGAAGTCTTTCGCGGCCGCGGCGTGGACGTCGTCGAGGTCCAGTCGGCTGCGGTGAGCGTTAATTTCCATCATGCAACCGTGATCGGCGGCCGCCTGAAACACTTCAGAGAAGCTGATCTCGGCTCCCGGCCGCTTCCCGATCACTCGTCCACTCGGATGACCAATCGCCGACACGTTGGGATTCGTGATCGCATTCAGCAGCCGTTTGTTGATCTGGTCGCGAGGTTGCTTCAGCCCGTAATGGAGAACAGCGACAACCCAGTCGGCTTCGGCGAGGACGTCATCCTCCAGGTCCATCGTCGCGTCTTCCAGAATGTCGCATTCGATGCCGCACAGAATCTCGATGCCCGAAATTTTCCCGCGGGCCTTGTCGATGTTTTTCCAGTGAGCTCGTAGCCGGTCTGCGTCCAGACCGTTGGCCATCGTGACGCGTTTGGAATGGTCGGTGATCGCGATGTACTTCAGGCCTCGGGCCTTCGCGGCTTCGACCATTTCAAGGATCGATGCCTGCCCGTCGGTCGCCGTCGTGTGCATGTGCAGGTCGCCCTGAATATCGTCGACGGTGACCAGTTCCGGCAATTCATCTGCGGCAGCGAGATCAAACTCGCGACGATCTTCTCGCAGTTCGGGAGCGATGAACGGCAGCCCCAATGCGGCATAAACTTCCTCCTCGGAAGATCCGGCAACGTACTCGTCACCGCGATAAACGCCGTACTCGTTGACCTTGAGGCCCTGCTCCTGAGCGAGTTTTCTGACGACAATGTTGTGCTCCTTCGAGCCCGTAAAATACTGCATCGCCGCACCGTAAGATTCGTCAGGGACAACTCGCAGGTCGAGTTCCAGTTTCTTGATGCCATCGAACAACGGACTCAGCCGAACTCGCTGTTTGGTCTCGCCGCGGGCGATTACTTTTTCGACAAGCGGATGCTCGGCGAGAGTGTCCATCACCCGTGCAGAATCCGTCGCCGTTGCCAGCACATCAAGGTCGCCGATCGTCTCGCGGCATCGCCGGAAACTTCCAGCCACACTGACCTGCGTCACTTCGTCCAGCTCTGCCAACGTGGCGACAATCTGCTCGACGATCGGACGAGCGTCGGCGTGATAGACTCGCTGAGCGGACTGCTCGACCTGATCGAGTCCTTCCAGAATCGTCGTGGCGGTCTTCGCTCCGAATCCTTTCAATTTCGCAATCTGCCCCTGTTCCGCCGCTTCGCGAAGTTCATCGAGCGTTGTTACCCCCAACTCGTTGAAGATCGCCGCGACTTTTTTCGGACCGATCCCCGGGATCCGCAACATCATCACGACTCCGGTTGGAATCTGTTCTCGAAGTTCTTCGAGCTGCGGCAGCTCGCCGGTTTCAACGACCGTTAGTAACTTCTCCGAGAGGTCCTTGCCGATTCCCTGAATCGACTGCAGAGCCTTCGCGCCGCCCTCAGCCAGCTCGGCTATGGGTTCGGGCAGCGCACCGAGCGTTCGTGCGGCATTCCGATAAGCGCGAAGGCGGAACGCGTTGGCGCCCTGAAGTTCGAGCAGATCGGCCAGCTCGTCAAAAAGTCCTGCAATCTCGCTGTTGTGCATGGGAAGCTCAGCCTCGCTGTCCACCAGGGGTGGGAATTCGGAGCTGGCGGAAAGTGCCGCCAGTAAACGCCAGCAAAAACTATCTGTGTGGCGAGCGCCTGACAATCGATCGTCACAACACCGTTTACAAAGACAATGAAAGAGATCGTGCGTACCCAGTGTTCCGTAGAGCTGGCAACTGCATTGTCGAAATAAGGGGATTTTGCGGCGAACATCAGGGAATGCCTGATAGTGGCCGATTTCCGTCAGCTCTACACTCCCGCTGCGGCTAGCCGCAACAACCTGACAATCTATGACGAATTATCCCTGCTCGAACGCCATTGAACCTTCCGCCGAAAGATCTGTATTCATCGCGGCATACGCAAGGGTCGATTAGCAATAATCGCCATCAAGCGTAGACCCTCCCCAGGGCAGAGACAGTCCGACGGCAGCGCAGGCTGTCGCCAGGCAGAAACGGTTCCGGGGGAGGGTCGTTCTTTTTGGCTCCGCCCAGCCGCTTCCGTCATTCCTTCTCGGGAAGCTCCTGCACCGAATCTTCTGGAAGCTCTCCGGTAGCGCCGCTTGACGCATCATCCTCGGTTGGCGATTCGTCTGTTTGAACGGCGTCGGCTGTTGCCTCGTCACTGGCCGCCAAAGATCGCCTCCGAAACCAGTGGACCTCCATCCGCGAATAGTCAATCTTTCGCTCGAACTGCCAGACGTCCGGTAACTGAAAGACCGCGCGGGCTGGAGTTCGAAAGACCAGCAGAGCGTCGTCCGAAGTTACGTCTTCTCGACCCAGCCGCTCCAGCGACTTGTATAGCAGCTTGCCGGGCACGATGTCCGGCACCATCTTGTAGGGGGGATCGAAGAAGGCGATGTCGAAGGGCGTCATCCCGTCGCAGTTTTTCGGACGAAACGAAGTCTTCATGACGTCCGTCGCCCAGCAGAGTGTTTCGTCTTCAACCTTCAGCGTCGCGACGTTCTTTCGAAGCAACTCGACCGCTTTGCGATCCCGTTCGAAGAAGACGATCGAGTTGGCTCCGCGACTGAGCGACTCCAGACCGATGGTTCCCGTCCCTGCGAAGATGTCGGCAACGCGCGCACCCTGCAGCTCGTCTTCGAGGTACTCAAACAGGCTCTCCTTCACCTTGTCGGTGATTGGTCGAGTCGTGTCTCCTGGGTTACTCAGCAACTTTCGGCGGCCAAATCGACCTCGGATAATCCTCATCCCGCGTTCCTGCCTTTTGATTTATCAACGACTGAAGCCAGGAACGGGCAGAGGTTCAAGCGAATTATTCGTCAGCGCGATCCCAGTCCGCGAGACTGTAGCGGATGTTGCTTCAGCAGTCTGCGACACGCGTCGCCGATTTCGTGACCGGCAACCGGCGGAAGAAGCAGAGTCGTAACGCCCAGTTCCCGCAGCGACGGTTCGAGCAGCTCGATTCCCTCGTAGCCGACGGCGACGACGTGAATCTTCAGACTGTCCAGCCATGAGATGACGGGAAGACATTCGCCCGGCCAGCCCGTCAGGTCCAGCACGGCGATGCAATTCTTTGCAGACTCCCGAGCGGCGTCGATCCGTTCCCGCATGCTGGCGATGTCTCGACACGCACGCACGACCACGCCGTCATTCTGGAACTGTCGACTCAGTTCCGGAGCCCACCGGGCCTGCTTCTCCAGCACGATAACTTCCGCCACGATCACGACTCAGCACCTCGTAGATGTTTTAAACCGAACGACACAGCTCTCGAATACACGATACTCGTCAAGGCCGTTCGGAATCGAGAACGATCCGGAATATACTCCGCCGAGCCGTTTTTGCTTCGCTGGCATACGGACTCGCGGCGGATTCAATCAGCCGCTGTCTTACGGAACCTTCACTCTGAACCTGCCACAACGAATGAGGAATATCGATGCCTGTTCCGTCACGCTTAACGACTCTCGCCGGATTGTGTTTAACGCTCGCCTTGACAGTCAGCATTCAGGCGGCGGAAAAACCAAACATCCTGTTCATCGCGATCGATGATCAGAACGACTGGATCGGCTGCCTCGGCGGGCACTCGGAAGTGCAGACGCCGCATATCGACAAGCTGGCCGAACGCGGGACGGTCTTTCTGAATGCTCACTGCCAGGCACCGTTGTGCAATCCTTCGCGCACGAGCCTGATGACCGGCTTGCGACCGTCCTCTACTGGAGTTTGCGGGTTGTCTCCGTGGTTCCGAACGTTGGATGAGTTCAAGGATCTGGTGTCGCTGCCGCAGTATTTGAAGCAGCACGGCTACAAAACTTTCACGACGGGCAAGATTTATCATGGGGGCAACGGTCGGAGAAAAAACGATACCGAATTCGACGTCATTGGCCCCCCGCCTGGTGTCGGAGTTCGACCGAAAGAAAAACTGGTCAAGACTCCGTCCGCGCACCCACTAGTTGATTGGGGAGTCTTTCCTCACAAAGACGAAGATAAGGGTGACTGGAAAGTCGCGACGTGGGCGGTCGAACAACTCGAAGCAACGCCCGACGAACCATTCTTCATGTCAGTTGGTTTCTTCCTGCCGCACGTTCCGTGCTACGCAACTCAGAAATGGTTCGACCTTTATCCAGACGGCAAGTCGCTCTTGCCACCGATCATGAAACACGACCGCGACGACACGCCGCGATTCTCGTGGTACCTCCACTGGAAACTTCCCGAGCCTCGCTTCAAGTTTCTGGAAGAAGCGAACCAGTGGGAAAACATCTGCCGGTCGTACCTTGCCTGCACGAGCTTTGTCGACAGTCAGGTCGGCCGCGTGCTGGCAGCTTTGAAGAAGAGTGGCAAAGCCGACAACACGATCATCGTTCTGTGGTCAGACCACGGCTGGCATCTGGGCGAAAAACTCATCACCGGAAAAAACACTTTGTGGGACGACGGGACTCGAGTTCCGCTGATTTTTGCCGGGCCTGGAATTGCTTCCGAAGGACGCTGCACGAAGCCCGCAGAACTGCTCGATATGTACCCGACGCTGCTCGAACTGTGCGGCCTGCCGGAGAACAAGCGGCTCGAAGGTCACAGTCTTGTGCCGCAACTCAAGGATGCAAATGCCGATCGCGAATGGCCAGCCATCACGACTCACAACAAAGGTAACCACGGAATCCGCAGCGAAGACTGGCGTTACATCACTTACGCAGATGGCGCCGAAGAGTTGTACGACATGCGAAAAGATCCCAACGAGTGGTCGAACCTCGCAGGCAATTCGAAGTACGCCGACGTCATCGCTCAGCACCGTAAGTGGATTCCGAAGGTCGACCGCAAACCGGCTCCCGGCAGCAGTCACCGCGTGCTGACATTCGAAAACGGTCAGGTCAATTGGGAAGGCGCTGACGTCGCCTCAGACGATCCGATTCCCGAGCTGTAACAAAACTTGCGGGTCTGTGAGACGTTGGCGATAGCCTCGGGCCTTGAACAAGTTACAGCTGGATTACCCACGTCGAGCGCCGTCGGCTCAGCAGGTTGGAAAGTTGTTTCGAACGCGCTTCTTAACCGAGCAGTTTCTTGAGCGTTGCGAAATCTTTCTTGATCGCCGCGAGGTGTGTCGGGACGAGTTCGGGTTTTCGGTGATCGAGATATTCTTCGTGAAGTGAGACGGGGCCGTTGAAGTCAGACTTCTTGAGCATCTGAAAGAAGTCTGCGCTGACGCGTCCTTCTCCGAGCGGCACATTCTTCGGTTTCGTAACGTCCCAAACGAAGTCTTTCACATAGACGGTTTCGATGTGCGGACGAATCATGTGGAACGTCACCGGCCAGCTCATTCCAGCTTCGACCGTCGCATGGCGAATGTCATACGCGACGCCGATTTCGTTGACGGCGATGCCGTCGAGAATTCTTCGAAGGTCCCATAGTGCCGCGCCGAGATAGTTTCGTCCGGCATGGTTTTGATAAACGGCGGTGATACCGAACTGCTTATTCATGGCGGCGAGGTCTTTGAATTGCGGCCGCCACTCGTCGAGCTGTTTGAGTATCGGCTCGTTGAAGTCGTACTTGAAATACTGCATCCGGTAGCGGCGAACTCCGAGATCCGCCGCAGTCTTCAGCACCTTCTCAGTGAGAGGATCGTTCGGGTCGTTAATGTTCGACGTCATGACGGTGAGTTCGAGGTTTCGCTTCTGTAGAGCTTCGACGAACTTTGGGAGTTCATCCGGTACATCATCCGGTTCGATGTGCCCACCCTTGCGAATTGGAGCTTCGACACCGTCAAAGCCGAGTTCGGCGATGCGGTCTGCCAGCTCGTCAAAGGTCAGCGAATTGAACGGCTTGGTGAAAACGCAGATCGAATTCTTCGCCGACGAATCAGCCGTCGTTGCCGCTGCACTCCTGCTCGCAAGGCTGGCTGCTGCGAGCCCGCCGCCAGCGGCCACAAGAAATTTCCGTCGAGGGATCTGAAGTTCAGACATCTGGATCGGTCTCCGAAGGGTTGTTTGATTCTTAAGTTGGCCAAGTAGGCTGGAACAAGCTCCGCGCGGTTCCGGTAGTTACGAGTCAAGCAGCGTTCGAGTTGCCGGAACGGCGCGGAGCTTGTTCCAGCCTACAAAAAGGCACCGACTAAGCATTGCGCTTGCGGCCCTGGACGTTGACTCCGCTGCCGATGATCAGGTTGTTCCGCCAGGTCCACTGGTAGAACGCTCCCGTCTTTTCCGGCGGGAGAACGACGAGGTCATCGTAGCCGGCGTCGCGGAACCAGGTACTCAGTTCTTCCGTCGTGTGGTGATACTGGTAGGCGGGAGCGTACCAGTCGAAGGTATCGCAGACGCGGTTTTCCCAGTTGGGATGCGTGCTGAAGTTGACCACTTTGCTGAGCGATTGTTTGACCAAAGGGATGCCGCCGAAGAACGCTCCAACTCGGCACCACGGTTCAAGTTTCTCCGGAGCCATCTTTGTCGTGCGACGGCGAAGAAAGTTGTTGAGCGTTTCCTGCGGCCAGGTATTCAGTCGGTAGAGCCAAACCGACATCCTGCCGCCGGGCTTGACCATCTTTGCAACGGAATCGAAGACGGCTCGCGTGTCGCTGTCGTGGTGCATGACGCCAATGGAGAACGCGAGATCGAATGACTCTTCCGCAAACGGCAGCTTCTTCAGGTCGCCTTGGACCAGTCGAACGTTTTCGAGGTGGCTACAAAGGCTCGATGCTTTTTCGACGGCTGATGAATGATCCGCTCCGAAGACGGAAGCTCCGGCTTCGGCAGCAACTTTGCAGTAACGACCTCCGCCGCACCCGGCGTCGAGAATTTTCTTGCCGGCCAGTTCGGCAAGTTTGAACCCGGTCTTTGCTTCAAACGTCGCTCGGTCTTCGTCGTCATGCGCGACTTCGTAGCGGTTCCATTGAAGGCCGAAACTGGCGAGATGTTCCTGCTCGACGAACCGCGGAATTCCAGTGACGATGGGATGGTTGATCGAACACTTTTCGCACGAGACCGTTTCGGCGGACACCGCCAGCGGCGATGAACAGGCGGGGCAAACCATGTCGTCAGGGATGCGGTTCAACGTGCGGTTTCCGTTGGCTGGACGGGGCGGTTTCGGCGGGCGGTGTCGAGGCTGGGGCCGCGTTACTCAGATTTCTCCACGACGACGTCGCTCGGCAGGTGATGCCCCATCTTGTCGCGTTTTGTCGCCATGTACTGTTCTCGCTGTTTGACGGGCGGAGCGATCAGCGGAACCTGTTCGACGACTTTCAAGTCCCAGGTCTGCTCGAACGATTCTGTCTTCTTAGGGTTGTTCGTCAGGAGACGAATTTTCGACAGCCCCAGATCTTTCAGGATCTGAAGCCCGATCATGTAGTCACGCTGGTCGGACTTGAAGCCGAGCTTGTGATTGGCCTCGACCGTGTCGTAGCCCTGGTCCTGAAGTTCGTAGGCCTTGAGTTTTGCGGTGAGGCCGATTCCTCGTCCTTCCTGAGGAAGATAGACGACGGCGCCGGCTCCTTCGTCAGCGATCATGCCCATGGCGATGTGCAACTGTTCGCCGCAGTCGCAGCGCAGCGAGCCTAAGATGTCGCCGGTGAAACACGATGAGTGCATGCGGACGAGCGGGGCCTCGACCGACGACAGGTCGCCCCACACCATTGCCAGAGGTTCCTGCTCTTCGTGGTCGACTTTGTACGCGATGAATTTCGGACTACCGAACTCGCCGGTGTCGATGCTGACTTCAACCTCCCGGTGGATCAGACGCTCCCCCAGGCGACGATACCTCAGCAGGTCGTCGATCGTGATCATCGGCATGTCGTACTTAGCGGCCAGTTCGAGAAGTTCCGCGCGGTCGGCCATGCCGGTGGTTTTTTGACTGAGGATTTCGATGATCGCTCCAGCCGGACGCATGCCGGCCATGCGTAGCAGATCGAGCGTCGCTTCGGTGTGACCGGCTCGTCGCAAAGTACCACCGTCCTTCGCGAGCAGGATGTCGACATGGCCGGGCTTCACAAAATCCGTGTGTTTCGCGTTTGGGTCAGCCAGAGCGAGGATGGTCTTTGCTCGGTTGTCGGCACTCACTCCCGTCCCGGCGGAAACATGGTCGACCGGAGTCAGGAAGTGAGTCCGGTTGGTCGTACTGTTCGAGCCTTCTTCGACGAGCGGCGTCAAATGCAGGCGGTCTGCCGTTTCCCCGTCGATCGGTACGCAGAGAACTCCGCCGCCGTACCGCAGCATGAAGGCAACCTGCTCGGACGTAATCGTCTCGGCGGCACAAATGAGGTCGCCTTCGTTCTCGCGGTCGTCGGCGTCCAGCACGACGACCATGCGGCCCTGTTTGAGGGCCGCGATGCCTTCGTCGATGGAGCTGAAGTCGCTTGGGCTGGAACTGTTTTCACTCATAAGTCTGACATTGCATCGAGTTTGTGACGGTCTCGCCTGGAAGTCGGGCGACGGATTCATCGGTAGATTCAGATTTCGATTCATCAAGGTTCCGCGATCGGTCCGGCGAGTGTCGGCGGCACCGCTTCGTCAGCACACCGGCATACTAGCAATCTGCCGAAAAACTAAACATGCAGCCGGGGAGGACCGAGAGCTCGACTGTTCTGTGCATGTCAGGCTCTGCCTGACGAAATCTCGGGTTCTCATAACGGAATCGGAAATTGAGTTTCCGTCAGGCAAAGCCACACCTACGCACTCCACGTGCCGCTGGCGAACCACCACGAATGCTGAAGAGTGTCGCTCGGCTTCAGAAATGAAACCCGCTGACTCGGATGACGGTTGCCGCGCAAACGGCAGCCTGACACGAAAGCAGGATGAGCCATCCTCGTTCGTTTTTCGATTCTTCATCGGCGGAGGTCGCGGCGGGTGAACCGGCTGAGTTCACCAGTCCACCGGCGGCGGCCAGCAGGATCGGTAGTAAGGGACACCACAATCGAGCAGCCTCGCCGCTGTTCTTTCCGCTCAGCCAGAGCAACGTCCAGACGGCGAGAAAGCTGACCAGCAATGGATGTTGCAGAGCGGCTCGCGCATTTGTGAGATTCAGCTTTGCCGATCGAGCCAGCAGAAAGATGACGGGCACTCCGGCGGCGAAGACCAGCTCGACAGGATTGACGAGCCACCATTTCCAGACGGTTCGCTCGAACTGAGCGTAGAAGCCGGCGTGGTTGTGGTAGTTGTGAATCCAGACGTTGAGCAGGTTCATTTCGCAAAGCAGGGAAACGACGAAGGTCAGACCGACGACGGCGGCGATGCCTCCCAGCAGCGGCTTCCACAGCCCGACGGGCGTGACTAATTGCCGAAAGACTGACTCGCGAGATTCATCGTTTGCATCTTCATAATCAGGCAACCTGACAGTTCCCAGCAGCGACGCGACAAACGCGATAAGTCCGACGGGCAGAAACGCGAGGCTGCAGAACAGGCCCGCCCATCCGATGGTTCCGGCTAGAGCACCAAGCAAAAATGACTGGCGTCGCGACGCGCAAACCCAGGTCCAGACCAGCAACGCTGCCGGTAGGACGAACAGGACGTCTGACTTGGGAATGAAGATCGCCAGTGCAGGAATCAGCGGCCAGAAAACGGCGACTCGCCAGGACGTTTCTCGAGACTGCGATTGCCGCATCATAAAAAAGATCGGCAACAGCGCGAGAACGCAGCACGCTTGAGTCAGCAGAGTCGCCAGCCAGATGACGGCGCGGTCGGTCGTCGCCAGTTCTTTGCCGGAGCGGCGCAGGTTTCCGTCGACGATGTCGAATGCTTCAGTGGTTGATTCCGTTGCCGTGCTGACGATGAATTCAGCGAGCGCGGGACAACGCTCCATCTCGTCGATCATTGCTCGGTAAAACAGAAACAGGCCCGGCGGATGAGTCCCGACATGCAGCACGTCGCCTTCGGCCATCAGGTCTTCATAGCCACGCAGAAACTCAGCGGAGTCCGGAATTTCGTAGCGGGCTTTGTGGAAGTAGCCAGACGAGCCGGGGTAGTAGAGAACGAACGCCGACTTCGACATTCGCCTTCCGGACGGAGGGGATTCCTGCACGGCCAGCAGCCAACCGAATCCGACGCTGGAAATGCCGAGCAGCCAGCCAACAAGTTCAATGCGTGAGCAGCTGGCGATTCTTCGCGACCCCAGCCAGGCGATCAGAATGTAGACGACGCCTGCAATTGCCGATTGAACGGCCCCCAGAACAATCTCAGCTCCGGCATCAGAAGACGAAATGCGTTCCCACGTCCACTCGCCAGGAACGCCCAACGGGATATCCGTGAGCCAGAGGAACGCCACTGAAATCGCGGACAAGGCAACGGCAGAGATCAGTCCGCGAGTGGAGTGCATGATTCGGCAGGCCGTCCGAAGTTTGAAGCGATTGTCAGCACCCTGCACGTATTTCGGAACGTGTTCGAAACAAGCTCCAGATTTGGCTGGCTCTGACGCGTCGGGTTACCAGTGGGAAATTTTTGAAGCACGTGCCGCTTAGTTCCCGTTTCGCACATTCTCAGACTTGATGTTGGCGTAAAAAAGGCGGTCGGTGACAGTGGAGATTGAACGTTCGAACTTTCAAATTCCCAGGCACGGAAGCCGCCAATTATGGAACTTACCAACTCTTTCGAAGCCCTGCTACAGTCGTTCGCTCCGGCCTTTACAACTCCGAGCTTCGTCACCTTTCGATTGCTGATGACTGGCTGGATTCTTTCGACACGACACCGCTATGTCACGGATCTGATTGTTTCGAGTGACTCCGTCGGCGACGGACACTTTTCGGATTATCACCGGTTCTTCTCACAGGCGGCGTGGAAGATCGATGATCTCTGGCGACTGCTATCGACCGACGCTGAATCGACCGGGCGCTGCCTACTTCGACTGGCTGGACGAAAATCTTCGGAAGCGTGAGGAACGACTCCAACGCGACCTGGTCTCGCTCAAGGAGAAGAATCCGCCGGACCTCGAAAAGCAACTCGTGAAGCTGGAAGCAGACCTGCAGGCGGAGAAACGCCAGCACTCAGTAAAGACTGCCATCTGCAAAGGTCAAATGGCGAACCTATCGTGGCGCGAATCGACGAAGCAGGAAGTCATCAAACGAATCGGCGTGGATACAAAGAGAGATCCCGTCAAGCCCAGACGGGGCGCGCATTTAGGGCAATTTGCGGAAGAGAGGTTGACTTGCGCTCGTTCGTGTCATGAGTCATGATTTCTGCTTCGAGTTCAGTTCACTTCTC
>JBLFXD010000041.1:0-16813 GCA_047611045.1 Planctomycetaceae bacterium
CAGTTACAAGCGTTGAAGCTCAACAGAAGTTTCAGCAGCTGAAAACGCATTTGCATCGCCGCATGATCGACGCGATCGATTTGTCCAAAGCCGGGCAGATCGAAGAGTCGGAACTGCGGCAGCAGCTTCGGTCACTGGCGTCGCATCTTGTGTCGATGGACGAAGTGCAGTTGCCGGTCGACCAGCGCGAGGGCATGGTCCGAGAGATCATGGACGAAATCTACGGCTTCGGTCCGCTGGAGCCGTTGATGAATGATCCGGAGATTTCCGACGTTCTGGTTAACGGTCCTGACCGGGTCTTCGTTGAACGCAACGGTATTCTGCAGCCGACGAATGTTCGGTTCGCGGACAACGCTCACTTACTGAGACTGATCCATCGACTTGTCGGCCGAGCTGGTCGCCGAATCGACGAAGTCCAGCCGATGGTCGACGCCAAGCTGCCCGACGGTTCGCGTCTTAACGCCGTGATTCCGCCGCTGGCTCTGAACGGGCCGACGGTTTCCATTCGTCGTTTCCGGTCGAGAGCGTTGCTGTTTGAAGACATGGTTTCGATGGGCTCGCTCGCTCCGGAGATCGCCGACTTCCTGGTGATGGCCGTTCGCGGTCGACTGAACATGCTGGTTTCCGGTGGTACGGGTGCCGGTAAGACGACATTGCTCAACAATCTCAGCCGCTTCATTCCGGTGACCGAGCGCGTCATCACGATCGAACAGACGGCCGAACTTCAGCTGCAGCAGCCGGACGTCGTGTCATTGGAAATGCGGCCTGCCAACGTTGAAGGCACGGGCGAAATCGATCAGCGAGACCTCTTGAAGAACAGCCTGCGAATGCGGCCTGACCGAATCATCGTCGGCGAATCCCGCGGCGGCGAAGTTCTTGAAATGCTTCAGGCCATGAACACGGGCCATGATGGTTCGATGAGCACGCTTCACGCAAACGATACTCGAGACGCTCTTGACCGCCTGGAAATGATGATCGCGTTGTCGGGGGTTGAACTGCCAACAGCGGTCGCTCGTCAGTACATCGCTTCGGCCGTGCAGCTTCTGGTGCACATGTCGCGTCTTAGTACCGGCGAACGAAAAGTGACTCGAGTCTCGGAAATCTGCGGAGTGCGAAACGGCGTCTACATCATCGAGGACATTTTCGTTTACCGAATGCAGGGCGTCGATCCGAATGGTCGCGCGATCGGGTCGTTCTTCGCCACGGGCCATGAGCCCGCCGTGTTGAAACGACTGGCTGCGTCCGGCTTCGATCTGCCGAGCGAGATGTTTGATGCTCGAGAGTTGCAGGCTCGATCGTCCGCAAAAGTGTAATTGGACACGGTGGAGCAGAGTCGTCGGAGTCGCTGAAAAGAAGTCAATAAGTTTCAGGAAAGTCGCCATGTCAACTGGATTTGCCAACTCGCCGATCGAGCCGTTGCCAGCGTTCGAGGAAATTCTCCGCGACCAGGAACTGTTCGGAAACCGCGAAAATGAAGGCGTTGGCAACTCGATCAACTTCTGGTTCGACACGCTGATGATTCAGTCGGGAATCGGCGTCGGCCCTTCGGTTATGCTTTTCCTGTGCGCGCTAAGCGGCATGACGCTGGGCGGCATAATTTTCATTCTGCAGGAGAATCTGCTGTCGGGCCTGATGATCGGCACCATTGGATTCGCGGCTCCAGTGGTCGTGGCTGTGGTGATGCGGCAGCGACGGCAGAAGCAAATGATGGCTCAGCTGCCGGCGATGATCGACGGGTTGGCTCGTGCGGCCAAAACCGGACGGAGTATCGAACAGTGCTGGGAACTGGTTGGTAACGACACGTCGGCTCCGCTCCGCAACGAGCTGCAGGAGTGTTCTCGACGAATGAAAATGGGCGAGGACATGACGCAGGCGATCAAGGAACTTCCTTATCGAACCGGCCTGGTGACGTTGAACATTCTGGTGACGGCGCTGACCGTCCATCAGATGACCGGTGGCGACCTGGTGAGTGTGCTCGAGCGTCTGTCTCAGACGATCCGCGACCGCCTGCTGTTTCTGGGACGGCTTCGTGCAGCCACGACTGGTAGTCGAGCGACGGCTGTGCTGATGCTCGCTTTGCCGGTTTGTATTGTCGTCTTCTTCTCGATTCGTGATCCGTTGTACGTTCAGAAATTGATGGCGTCGGACATCGGACGGAAAGTGACCCTTGGTTCAATCGCGATGGAGATCTTTGGTTCGATGTTCATTCTGCGAATTCTGCAAAGCAGCCAGAGAAGCTGATGCGAGTCGCTTGAGGTTAAACACGAACAATGAGCCATTCGGCTCGGCGACAAAGCTGGCTTTTCAAAACGCGTCGGCTCCTGTTTGAGGCACTTTGATGACTATCACAACTCAGACACTCTTTCTGGTTTTCTTCACGCTCGCTGTAACGCTCGTATTGACTTTGTTGATCAATCGAGTGCGTCGCTGGCGTCAGCGTCAGCGTGACGAAGCTCAGATTCGAGAAGCCGAATACGAAGATGCAATTCGTCAGTCACATGCTGAGAGTCGGAGTGCGGCTGCCGAAGCTGTCGAAGCGGTCGCTCCGACTCCGCCAGCGCAGCCGGTCGTGGCCGCCGTTGCACCGTCTGCAGCAGATGTCGAGCCGAAGGAAACGGCTGAGACGGCAACGTCTTCAGAGGGTGTACGACCAGCCGCTCCGGGAATCATCCAAGCGGATCGTTTCATGGCGTGGTCACCGCCCGAGGCTGTGGAATGGCAACCACCGACCAATCAGACGCACGAGGTCAGCTGGTCCGGGCAGAAACTGTTTGGCAGTCCGACCGACGATTTCGAAGAAGCCAACAGCCTGCCGATGTTGAGGCCCGACCAGGTACCATCGAACGATGGCTCTGACTACGTCTTCGGACCTGCGACGTCATCGCTGTCGGCCGTCATGCCTTCACCAGACGTCGAGCGTACAAACAAGGAACTGACACGAGCGGGCTACCATCAGCCGCATGCCATGCAGAATCTTCAGGCCGTCCGATTCATGTTGTTGTTCGGCGTCTTATTTCTTGGCGGGGGCGCGGTGATTCTTGCGCCGCCACGGTTTGAGATCTTTGCGATCCTCGGCACGGTTGCAGTGGCGGGACTTGTCTGGGCCGTTCCTCGAATCTTTCTACAGAACAAAGGGACCGAGCGTACCAGCCAGCTGGAACGTGCCATGCCTGACATGCTCGACATGCTCAACATGTGCGTGAGCCAAGGGCTGACTATCCCGGATTCACTCAAGCGGATTTCGCGAGACCTGCAGCCGGTCTATCCCGCCCTCGCGACCGAACTGCTGATCGTTGTTCATCAGGCGGAAGTTGGCAACCTGCAGATTTCGCTCGACAACTTTGCCGATCGCGTCGACGTGCCCGAAGTGGACTCGTTCGTGTCGTTGCTCAATCAGTCGGAGCGGATGGGGACGAACGTCTCAGACGCCCTGACCGAATACAGCAATACGATGCGCGAAAGCCTCCGTCAGCGAACGGACGAAAAGGCTAACAAGGCCGCGTTCCGTCTCATGTTTCCGACGGTTCTGTTCATGATGCCAGCGGTATTCGGTTTCCTGATGGGACCAGCGATTCTGGAACTGCAGCAGTTCTTTGACGAGGGCGGTCTGGAAGCTCTGAGTGCGAGCGGTGATCTATCGACCATCTCGACGAACCTGCGTCAGGCCACAGACGATCCGCAGTAAGTCGACAGGCGATTGTCTATTCACGGATTCTTTCTGCGAGTTAACTGCCGAGCGGAATCTGGCAGATGGCCCATTGACCGAAGTTCTCTTCGACTTCGATTTGAATCATCGAGACTTTGGCTTCGTCGTGATCTTCAACTGTTGGTCGAAGTCGTTCGCCGATCCAGCGGGCGATCAATTCTGCAGTCGTATTTTCAACCGGCAGCAGAACGCAGTCTTCGCGCGGGAATACCCAGCGGCGATCTTCGAACGTGACCTCGACCTCGCGTTCGGACTCGTTGACCTTGATCGTCGGATGCTGAGTCGGCAGCAGGACGTGATGGTCCAGTTCGTTGACGATGCCTTGCAGCGTGTCTCGTAGCGCGATGAAGTCAAACACGTACGAGTTGCGATCAAGCGGCCCGGTCAGCTCAACCGCCGTCCGCCAGTTGTGACCGTGCAGCCGCTCGCAAATATTTCCGTTGAACGTAATGAAGTGAGCGGCGCTGAAGACCAGGTGGTCTTTAGTGACTCGCACCTTCCAGGTTTCGTCTGACATCGGGTGTGATTCCTGCGGAGCAGATATTAGCTAAAGTGACCGTTGTTAATGCGGACTTCGCTAACGCTACGGAACGTCCTCGGGAAGTCAATTCAGCAGCGGGTCGCGTTGGAAGACGCTTTGAACCTGCTGGACCTCGCGCAGTCGCGTCCGTGCTGTGTTGAGCGAACGCTCGGCTCCGCAGGATTCGAACTGCGAAATTGCTCGTCGAAGACAACGGCTGGCGAGTGACCACCGGCTGGCATTCTGAAAGGCTTCGGCCAGATTCAACAGGTCAGTTCCCGCGTTGACTTGGTCATTCAGCGTTCGATGCAGATGGTAGGCTCGGGCCAGAAACCGGATGCCGACAGCGTTGTCGCCTCGCAAGAGGGCGAGCGCTCCCAGGTTTGCACAGTCAGTTGCTTCGCCGGTGCGGTTGTCGGTTTCCTTTTCGACGGCGAGCGACCTAAGCAGCAGGTTCTCCGCGAGATCAAAGTCTTCCTGATCGATCGCGTCCAATGCTCGGCCGGTCAGGTCTGCCGTTCCAAGTTCGCCGCGTGCCGAGAGCGCTGTCTCGCTTGCACGAGCCTGAAGCGTGGTCGCACGAGAGGTCTGCCCCGTCTTCCTCAGCACGGCTGCCAGATTATGGCGAGCGACTTCTGCAAGCCGGCGGTTGTCGGTTTCGGCGGCCAGCCCGAGCAGCGACTCATACTCTTTCGAGGCTTCGTCGAAGAACTCAGTTCGGAACTGGAATCCGGCCAGTTCGACGCGACCGTTCGGTGTGTCGTCAGCGAGGGCTGCCGCCTGATAGGCATTCCGGGCGGCGACCATCAGGCCCGTTTCTTCCAACTGCCGGGCACAATTCAGAAGTGTGGTGGCCGGATCATTGGCTGAAGCGAAGCACGAAGTCGACGATTCTCTCGATTGGGTCACGGGGCGTTTCCTTACTCGCGAACTGAAACATGGAATCTGAACCAAAGTTTCAGCGAGTGTGGATCCCCGACGACAAGCACATCGTCCGGACGGGTTGAGCACTGGCCAGTGACCAGAAAACTCGAACTTTCTGACGGAAGAATCAGCCCGTGACAGGCCGAACCTTCAATTGAGAGAACGTCAGAAAATGGAACGCATGGCGACCTCCCGCAGGAGACCGCCATGCTTTCCGCCCAAACCTAACGATGAATCGTTGGGTGAGGGGAGAGAGAAGAGAGACGCCATGCATTCTAGGTAGACATCCTAAGTTGTCAATTGCGACTTTAACCGAATCCGAAAATCGAACTATTCGTCGTTTCGAAGCATCCCGGCCGAGGATTCGAAGTATCGCTGCCTTCGCTCGGTGGTGGCCGGCTTTGGCTGGCGGGATTCTTCGAGTTCGGTCACGACCGCGTTGCAAAGTCGGCAGCCGATTGTCTCCAGGTGAAACTCGACGTACTGGCTCAGTGAGTCGTCCAGCGCGCCGAGCAAATGACTGCCGAGCGTCGCTCGTGTCGGGCAACTCAACCGGTTCCGTCTCCAGATTTCCCCGATTGTGTGCCCGCCCTGATCGCGACGCCTGATCAACGCGCCGAGCCGCTGACGCATTTCGGACGAATCTCGGAGCAACTCTTCGAGTGAAGATGCTCGTTGAACGGGAAGCTGCTCATCCAGGAATGCCAGAAGTTCGTCGTCCGAAAATGTGACGGCCACGGGGTTTCTCCCACACGTGAATACTGCCAGTTTGCCGGCTGCCTCGCCGTCGTCCCGAATCGTTGAAGTTGTGAGTTGTTTGCAGACGCGAGTTATTTTGTAGGCTGGAACAAGCGCAGCGCAGTTCCGGCAAATTGAACGGGACTCGACTTGCGATTGCCGGAACTGCGCTGCGCTTGTTCCAGCCTACTGTCCTCGCGCTGCGGCCTCGCCGAGTGACTAGATCGCAGAACCAGGACTTCGGATCAGTCTGGCGGCTGTTTTCAGACAGTCGCTACGGCTGGCGTCAGATATTTGTCGACGTCGTTTGAAACGATCACGCCATAATTCACCGCTCCCAGCCAGCCGGACATGATGATCCCGACACTCCCAGCGTGGAACAAGCCGCCGATTTGCTCGGGAAGTTTGCGGCTGACTTCGAGGCCTTCGAACTTCGTGCCGAACGACGACCCCCGCCAGTGCTTTGTATAATGCTGGAAAGTGACCGGCGTCGATGCTTCGGCGTGGTCCACTTTCTCGCGGATGTTCGGAACGTATTGTTCGAGGCAGTCGAGAGTCGTGTCGACAAGATCCTGCTTTGAAGCGGCGTACTCTTCCTCCGACAGATTAGCCCAGTCTTCAAAGCGGGCATTCGTCGACGACACGATGACATAGCGGTCGTGGCCGGGACGAGTTTCCGGGTAATAGAACGAGAACGTTCGGCTGCTGACGTCGCGGCTGAGGATCGCGTCGATATCGAAGCCGCGGTGCTCGGAGTGGAACAACAGGTCGCCGCAATAGTCGTACGACTCGCCCGGCTTCAGAGCGATGTAGACTTGGCAGCTGCTTGTGTTGAGCCGAACGGCTTCGGCCTCTTCCACGTACTCCTTGTCGAGACTGTCAGCACCGACCAGGTCAAAGATCGTTTGCTTCAGGTTGGCGTTAGAGAGGATCGCGTTACAGCCAATGCGCTGGCCGTTGACGACCACTCCGGTTACCTGCCGGTCGGGTCCGATCTCGATGCTCTCGACGTTTGAACGGATTCGAATGTCGACTCCGTTGCTGATCATCTCATCCTTCATTTGATTGACGAGCTTGTCGGTGCCGCCCTGAAATGTGAACACGCCTTTGCTCATAAAGTTTGAGAAGACGATTCCGTATGTGATGGCGGGGTCCTCCAATGTCGACCCGTTTGCATACGTGATTGGCTCCATCAGCAAACGAACAACGTCATCGCGCCCGGGAAAGAATTTTTCAAACAGCTCGCCGGTTGTCATCTGCTGATCGTCGTAGAAGTTCATCTTCCGAGCGAAGGTGAAGAAGTCGTCGACGGTCTGGTGCGGGATCTCGAACTTCTCGGTGATCAGCCGCGTGAAGTCTTTTCGGTCGAATGTTGTTTCCAGCGAGAACTGCGGGTTCTCAAACCGGATGCCTTTGAGCTGGACGATGGAATCCGCGATTTCCTGAGTCCAGTACTTACGGCACGATTTGACCATTCCGATCGGGAAGCCGTGCAGCGAGATATCAAAGATGTGCCCGTTGCGTCGTTTGAACCAGGTGGCCATTCCGCCGAGCTGATAATGGTGCTCCAGCAACAGCACCGAACGTCCTTGTCGAGCCAGCGTGTTGGCGGACGTCAGCCCCGCCAGTCCGCTGCCGATGACAACGACGTCGTAGTGATCTTTCGTATCTTTCAGAAAGTCTTTGGCCATAGCTCCACCGAATATTGCCGGACGACTCAGTTCAAATCCGGACCTGCCCGCAGCTGAATCGCCGCGCTGAATGCGTCAAACCGGGGAGTTTATTGGGCCTCAGTGCGAAAACCAAACCAGCCGATTCCGAGCTCGAAACCCGTTACCGAGCGACGTTATTTCCAAGGAAACGTCTCGCCGGTCAGCACTTCGAAGGCCTCGATGTACTTGGCTCGAGTTTTCGTGGCGATTTCTTCCGGCATGTTCGGCGGCGGGCTGTTTTTGTCCCAGTCGGTCGTTTCGAGCCAGTCCCGAACGAATTGCTTATCGTAAGAAAACGGGCTGCGGCCAGGTTCGTAGCGATCCGCCGGCCAGTATCGAGAACTGTCCGGAGTCAGCACCTCGTCAATCAGCACGATTTCGTCGCCGTCCAGCCCGAATTCGAACTTTGTGTCTGCCAGGATGATGCCTCGATCGCGGGCGAATTCTGAGGCCTTTCTGTAGATGCTGATACTGATTTCTCGCAGTTTGCTGGCGAGTTCTTCGCCAATGACGCTGCATGTTTCTTCGAATGAGATGTTCTCGTCGTGGCCGGATTCCGCTTTGGTGGCGGGAGTGAAAATCGGCTCGGGAAGCTGGTCTGCCTGCAGCAGCCCAGCCGGGAGCGCGATTCCGCACACGGTTTGGTTGGTCTGGTACTCTTTCCAGCCGGAACCGGCCAGGTAACCTCGCACGACACACTCGATCGGGACGACTTCCGTTTTTCGGACCACCATGCTGCGGCCCTGCAGAGACTCGACATCGGTGCCGTCCGGGAGGGGCAGGGCGGTCGGATCGAGGCTCAGCACGTGATTCGTGACGTCGAGCTGGTCGAACCAGAATCGGCTGACCTGTGTAAGGACTCGGCCTTTATCCGGGATACCATCTGGCAGCACCCAGTCGAAGGCACTGATCCGGTCAGACGCGACGAACAGCAGTCGATCGCCAAAGTCGTAGATGTCCCGGACTTTTCCCTGCCGCACGGGCATTCCCGGCAACGATGTTTGGAGCACTGCGGTGGACATTGTGGCTTTCACCAGAACGGGCACGATTGCCGTCATAAAAGTCAAAAAAGGGACACCTTATCATTGCGATTCGGTCGGAGTGTACCGGTGCCTAAGATCGTTGAACAGTAGCCGGACGGGGGCTACACTCGCCCGTTCTTTCCGGGACTTTCTGGTCTCGGATGAGTGTTTCAGCTGCTCAGATTCGGAGCAGAAATGGAATGTTGAAGCACTCACGGAATGGATTTTGACCCGTCGTACGTGCTTGCTGGTCACAGCTTTGACTGACCGAGCGACGCGAATTTCAACTCACTGAAAATAATCCGTTCCAGCTACATTGAGGTTCCTCTATGGGGGTCATGCGGTTCACGGTCCACCCCGAAGGACTGCTGGATGCTGAAGCTGATCTGCCCCGAGCCTACATCAGTGGCTTTGATGGACGAGTCTTCGCTTCTCGCTTCGAAATCGACGGCGACAACGTCGACTTCCGCAGAGTGACCGCTGACAGTGGCAAACTGCAGATCCCTTACCCTGTTGAAGGATTCGGCAAGCCCATCGTCAGCACGGCCAGCCTCCGTGAGCACGAGGACCCTTACATTCTGTCGCTCGAACTGGCACGCGGAAAAATCTGTCAGGTCAGAAACCAGCTCGCGACCTGGGAAGGTCTCGGGATGCAGATCCCCGACGAGTTCCGCACGGCGCACAAGGAGTCGCATCACCTGTTCGCTCAGGCGACCGCCGCCAAACCGGACGTTGCTGAGGTCACCCGACTGGCTGATCAGGCTATTGCGAAAGCTTTCGAAGCGATTGACCAACTGGCCAACGCGTATGTGCGGCAGAGGCTGTCCGTGCGATTCAAAAGGTCGCCGCAGCTTCCCGTTTCCTTCGGATGCAGCATCAACTGCGTCGACGCTCCTTACAAACAGCGAGAGCCGTTTCTGGAAACCTTTAACGCCGCAGCGATTCCGATCGAGTGGAAACAGATCGAACCCCAGGAAGGTGAGTACAAGTGGGATTCGTGCGACGAGCTCGTCGCGTGGTGCATGGAAAACCGACTGCTGATGCGCGGCGGCCCGCTGCTTGATCTGTCGCCGAACGGGTTGCCGGACTGGTTGAACCAGTGGGGGCACGACTATTTCAATCTGCAAAGCTTCCTTTGCGACTTTGTCGAAACCGCGATTTCGCGGTACGCCGGCAAGGTTCGATTGTGGGAAGTCTCGTCGCGAGTCAACACCGGCGGATCGTTCAACCTGACCGAAGAAGAACGTCTGACGCTCGTTGCTCGAACACTGGAAGTCGCTCGGCAAAGCGATGAAGAAGGCCAGTTGATGATTCGGATCGAGGATCCTTGGGGATCTTATCTTTCCGCTGGCGAGCATCGGCTGTCACCGATTCAGTTTGTTGATGCACTGCTGAGATGCGGCGTCGGGCTTTCCGGCGTCAACCTGGAAATCTCCGTCGGTTACGGAGTCAAAGGAAGTGCCCCGCGAGACCTGCTCGACCTTTCGCGGTTGATTGATCAGTGGAGCATGCTTGAAGTGCCTCTTAACGTAACACTGGCGTTTCCATCGTGCAGCGATGCTGACTCTAATGCTTCCGAAGAAGTACCGATTGCTGAAAACTGTTGGCGCAGTCCTTGGAGCACGCAGGCTCAATCCGACTGGATCGATTCCGTCTTTCCGCTGCTCATGGCGAAGCAGTCAGTCGTCGGGATTTACTGGAGCCATCTGACCGACGCCCGTCGCCACGTATTTCCAAACGCTGGCCTGATCGACGCTTCCGGGACACCGAAATCAAGCTTCCAGTCGATTCTCGATCAGCGCACCGGCAAGTGGCTCAATTAGAGCATCCTCACGGTTCCTCTTCAGAAGCTGGATGGCTGAACGGTCCATGTTTCATTGGCGGCTCTTCAGCATGACGCCATCCCACACAATCCGTAGGGTACTGACAAGCACAGCGCCGGCATACCACCGCAGCGGCTGTCTTGACTCACCACTTCTCAAGAAGCGAGTTGCTCTGCCAGTCGTTCCGCAGCCGACTCGCCACTGGAGATACAGTCGGGGATGCCCACTCCCGAGTACGCGTTTCCGGCCAACTCCAGTCCTGCACGACCGGCAACCAGTTCGCGAATTCGAGCAACGCGTTCGCAGTGTCCAACGTGGTACTGCGGCATCGACCGCTCGTAACGGCAGACTTCCATAAAGTCAGGCTCGCCGCCAACGCCGAGAATTGACTGCAGCTCGGCTCGAACCGCGTCCAGGATCTCTTCGTCTGACTGATCGAGCATCTCTGGTTGCAACGCACCTCCGACAAAAGTGCGGAGCAGAATTCTGCGTTCCGGCGCGCGACCGGGAAACTTCCGACTCGTGAACGAAATCGCCAGTACCTTCCGGTTTTCGATCGCCGGTATGACCAGTCCGAAGGCGTCGAGAGGATGCTCGATATCTGCCAGCCGGTGACCACTGACAACGACGGCTGCCGATGAATACTCGATCTTGTTCAAAAGCCCGGTCAGCTCTGCCATCGAATCAGATGTTTGAACTTCACCATTGTCTGGGGAGTCGGCCGTCAGAACGCTGGCGGCGTGGAAGGATGGCAACGCGATCACGACGCCATCGAAGTTGAATTGCTCACCCGACTGTAGCGTCACCTCGTAGCTGTCGGACTCGGCCCGCGAAACTGCCGCAACGGGTTCGCCGAGTTTGACCGTGGACTTTTCCTGGACGACTTCCAACAGTCGATTAAACAGGTCCGAAATCCCACCGCGAGGTGCGGCGAACAGTCCGTAGCGCGCACCGCTTCCTCCGCTTTCGGCGTCGCTTTCTCGAACGGCGGCCTGCTTGCGCGAGGCGACAATCAGGCTGCGATGCTCACGCTCCATCTCGATAAATCGAGGTAACGTTGCTTGCAGACTCAATTTCTCAGGGTCAGCCGTGTAGATCCCTCCAACCATTGGCTGAATCAGCCGGTCAAAGGCTTCCTTTCCGAATCGACGTTTCACGAAGCTCGCGAGTGTCTCGTCGGTCTGTTCCTTGCGGCGAGGCAGCAGATACTCAAGTCCCATTCGCAACTTGCCGAGCGGAGAAAAGATGGACGACGTCAAAACCGGCCAGACCTTCGCCGGGCTGATCAGCATGAAGCCTTCCGGTACTCGAACGGGCTTGCCGTTCCGCAGAACCAGCGAACCGCGATGAGCGGTTTCGGTCGGAATCAGCTCGTCCCCCAAGCCGATTCGCTGGCAGAGGTTCACGGCCGCTGGCTGGTTCGTGATGAACATGTCTGGCCCGGTCTCGACCAGGTACTCGCCAATTCGCCGCGTCCCGGCAACGCCGCCCGGCGAATCACTTGCTTCGAACAAGGTGACATCGAATTTCGCCGGCCCGTCGTTCGACAACTCAATCAACCGATGCGCGGCCGCAAGCCCGGACGCACCGGCACCGATTACGGCGATCCGTTTCGGCGCAGATTGAACGATGGGTTCGGGCATAGAGAACTTCGCCAGTAGGGTGGGCACTGCCCACCAATCACTGAATGTTGTGGTGGGCGGTGCCCACCTTACTTGTCTGACATCCTGGACGGGGCGAAATTCTAGACAGTCACGTCGCCTGACAAGTCTGAGCCCGCTCCCGCATAACGATCGCGAATTGGCTGGACGACTTTCGCGACGAACGAGTCGACCTGCTCCGGAGCGCGACCGACGAATCGTCGACCATCAAGTGCCCCAGTAAGATCGACCCCTTTGAATGCTGTGTCGTCCTTCAAACGCTCCAATAGATCGTTCGAGAGACCGTGCTCTTTGACCTGTCGAGCTGCTTCCTGACTGTGGACACGAATCTGCTCGTGTAGTTCCTGGCGGTCGCCGCCCGCCTGGACCCCAGCCATCAGGATTTCTTCCGTCGCCATAAACGGGAGCTCTTCGTTGAGATGTTTTTCGATCGTCTTCGGGTAAACGACCAGGCCATTTGTAATGTTCTGATAAAGAATCAGCACGGCGTCGATCGCGAGGAAACCTTGGGGGATATTGAGGCGGCGAACAGCACTGTCGTCCAGAGTTCGTTCCAGCCACTGATTGGCGAACGTCTGATCGGCACTGCTTTGCAGACTCGTCACGAAGCGGGCCAGCGAGCACATTCGCTCAGACCGCATCGGGTTTCGCTTGTAGGCCATCGCCGAAGATCCGATCTGCTTCTTCTCGAACGGCTCTTCCAGTTCTTTGCGGCTTTGCAGAATCCGCATATCGGAACCGGTTTTGTTTGCGGACTGAGCGATTCCCGACAGCACGCCGATGATCTGAGCGTCGACTTTACGGCTGTATGTCTGGCCGGTGACGGCGTACGACTCGTCGAAGCCCAGCTTCGCTGTCACCAGTCGGTCGAGTTCTTCGACCTTGCCGTGGTCGCCTTCGAAGAGTGAAAGGAACGTCGCCTGCGTGCCGGTCGTCCCTTTGACGCCACGGAATCGAAGTTTGCTGATTCGGTGTTCGAGTTCTTCGAGGTCAAGCACCAGGTCGTAGCACCACAGAGTCGCTCGCTTCCCGACGGTTGTCGGCTGAGCCGGCTGCAGATGTGTAAAGCCCAGACAGGGCAGGTCCCGATATTCGGCCGCGAATTTGCCAAGGGCATCGATAACCTGGACGAGCCGATTTCTGACCAGTTCCAGTCCTTCGCGGAGCAGAACCAGATCGGCGTTGTCGGTGACGTAACAGCTTGTCGCTCCGAGGTGGATGATGCCGCGCGCGTCCGGGCAAACATCACCGTAAGCATGAACATGAGCCATGACGTCGTGACGAAGCTCGCGTTCGTAACCGGCAGCCGCGTCAAAGTCGATGTTCTCGATGTTCGCTTTGAGCTGGTTAATCTGCTCGTCAGAGATGTTCAGACCGAGTTCTTTTTCAGACTCGGCCAGAGCAACCCACATGCGACGCCAGGTTTCGTGCCGCCTTTGTGGTGACCAGAGCTTCGCCATTTCGCGGGACGCGTATCGAGAAATCAGCGGGTTCGAGTAAATGTCGTGGCTCAACGTGGACTCTCCATCTAAACGGTGATCCGGTTTGTCGGGCGGATCGGAAACTTGATTTCGTATCAGTGATGAAACGGCGCGGTCAGCGGACGATCGCTCTGGCAATCCCCATCCCGACCATGACGGCGATCAACCCGATCGCCAGATTGGCGATGACGTAGACGGCCGCCAGCCCCGGTCGGTCATCTCGGAACAGCCCGATTGTTTCGTAACTGAACGTCGAAAAAGTCGTCAGTGATCCCAGGCAGCCGGTCACGAGAACCTTCTGCCACACGTCCGGGATTTTCTTGTCCGCCGCCAGTGCCATCAGAATTCCGATGAACAGGCAGCCGGCGATGTTCACAGCGAACGTACCGAACGGGTAAACGCGGCCGAACTTCTGAGTGCTCCAGACACTCAGCCAGAGGCTGATCTGGAATCGTGAGATTGCTCCCACGAACCCGCCAATTCCAACGGCCAGCCAGTCCGGCATGGTTCTGCCTGGTATTCTGCTTGGAAATTCTGAGTAAACGGCTGCTGGAAGAACCAGCATGACGGCCAGTTGCGGAGTTTAAGTTCGGGTGGCGTTATCCGCGAGTGAGGCGGAGCGGGGCTGACAGATTGCCCGAAAGCTGTTACCACACCTACCTTTGCCGCGTATTCAACCATCGAGTTTTTCGCAGCGGCACCAATTGATGCACGGAGGCATTCTATGGGAGTTCCCGTCTCGCAAATGTGGACGGTTGCGTCGTACGTTCTGCGGCAGAAGCTGCGAGGGATTGAGCGGTACCCTCTTGTCCTGATGCTTGAACCACTGTTTCGATGCAATCTGGCTTGCGCCGGTTGTGGCAAAATTCAGCATCCCAACAGCGTGTTGAAGCGGAATCTCGCCGCCGAAGAATGCTTTCAGGCCGTCGAAGAATGCGGCGCCCCGATGGTGTCAATTCCTGGCGGCGAACCGTTGCTCCATCCCGAGATTCACGAAATCGTCGAAGGGCTCGTCGAGCGGAAAAAGTACATCTACCTCTGCACAAACGCGATCCTGCTGGAAGAGCATCTCGACCGTTTCACGCCGTCGAAGTATCTGACGTTTTCGGTGCACCTGGACGGTCTGCAGGAAGAGCACGACCGAGCAGTCTGTCGCGACGGCATCTACGAGGTCGCCGTTCGAGCAATTCGCGCTGCCGTCGAACGCGGCTTTCGCGTCACAACGAATACGACGCTGTTCAACGACGCGGACCCGGAGACGTGCCGACGGTTCTTTGACGAGCTGATGGAACTCGGTGTCGAGGGCATGATGGTTTCGCCCGGCTACCCCTACGAAAAAGCTCCGGATCAGGAACATTTTCTTCACCGCAATGAAACGCTGCGGCTGTTCGGCAAACTGCTGGATCGTCCGAAGAAGTCCTGGCGATTCAATCAGTCGCCACTGTTTCTGGAGTTTCTGCGAGGTCGCTTCGATCTTGAATGCACACCGTGGGGAAACCCGACCTACAACCTGTTCGGCTGGCAGAAACCGTGTTACCTCCTTCAGGAAGGCTACTGCGGATCGTTCAAAGAGTTGATGGAGACAACCGACTGGGAATCGTACGGTCGCTGCAGCGGCAATCCCAAATGCACCGACTGCATGGTCCACTCGGGGTACGAACCGAGCGCCGTCGCTCAGACGTTTGGCAGCTTGAAAGGTTTTCTGCGAACCGCAAAAGTGACACTATTCGGCTTCGGTCCAAGTGGGACGATCCTTGATGAACCGGTGTCAGAGCTCCGCAGTACGTCGCCGCAAGCCGGCGCCTCGCTCGTGCAGCTGCAGGAGTCCCTGCCTTCAGAGGGTGATGCTGGCAACGAAGCCGCCGCAGAAGGCTCAGCCAATGAATCTGAAGTTGAAGTTCTGACGCGTCCTTGAAACGGCATTTGCGACGCTATGAAAGAAGTTCGTCATGGACGAAGAATTGTTTGACGAATCGTTGTGCGCCCGCGGTGGCTGGACCGAAGACTTTACGACTCGCCCGAGTAACCCGCCGATTTATCAGACAACGGCCTTCGACCTGCACGGTGTCGAGCAACTCGAAGCGGTCGTCAGCGGGGCCGAGCGAGGCTACATCTACACTCGCGACGGAAATCCCAATCACTCGGCGTTCGCTCAGGACGTCGCGAATCTCGAACACACCGATGCCGGAGCGGTTTGTTCATCTGGGATGGCAGCGGTGTCGGCGATCCTGTTGAGCCATCTCAAAACTGGCGACCACGTCGTCGCGGCGCGAGTGCTCTACGGTCGAACGTCACAGCAGCTCGAAGAGCTGTCAAAACGGTTCGGTATCGAAGTGACGTTTGCCGATTCGCGAAGCCCGGAGGCAATGCGTTCGGCGGTCAAAGAAAACACGAAGCTGTGCCTCGTCGAGAGTATCTCCAACCCGTTGATGGAAGTCGTCGACCTGCCGGCTCTTGTCGACGCGATGGGTGATGTGCCGGTCGTCGTGGACAATACTTTCGCAACACCATGCCTGTTTCGCCCGATGGAGCACGGTGCGAAACTGGTTTTTCACAGCGCTTCCAAATATCTAAACGGTCACGGCGATGTGATGCTGGGAGTTGTCGCCGGCGAACGCGCAGCGGTAACACGCGTCCGCAGAATTACCAGTCTTTACGGGCTGAATGCGAACCCGTTCGAATGCTGGCTCGCGTCGCGCGGTTTGAGAACTCTGCCATTGCGAATCGAACGGGCCAGTTCAAACGCCCTGGAGGTCGCCGAGTTCCTGGAGCAACACCCAGCCGTCAGTCGCGTTGTCTATCCAGGACTTCCGAGTCACGACGACTTCGAACTGGCGAGCAAGTTGTTGCCGAGCGGTTGCGGAGGAATGCTGTCGTTCGAGCTTCGTACTGCGGAAGCGGGAGTCCGAACGTTGCTTCAAGAACTGGCAGATTCGATTCCGTTTTCACCCACGCTGGCGGATGTTCGAACAACGATTTCCTGGCCAGCCGGCACGTCTCATAAATTCATGGATCCAGACGACCGCCGTGAGTGGGGTATCAGCGACGGACTCGTGCGGCTGTCAGTCGGGATTGACGCTGTGCAGGACGTGATCGCCGAACTCGGTCGAGCACTCGGCAAGCTCTGACGAGCCTGCATTGAAACTTCCTGACTCTACCGTTTTCTATGTGCGCGAGTGGAATCCTTGTAAAGACGCGGAAATCTGCAGGTTGTGGAGCCATTGGT
>JBLFXD010000042.1:0-16683 GCA_047611045.1 Planctomycetaceae bacterium
CGGCTGAGCATCGGCAGAAGATGCTGCAGCAGGTTCAGGCCCCGCCTCCGCCAAGCCCTCGCACACTTCGCGAGAGCGGTCTCAGCGCGAACCAGGTCTGCGATCTGATCCTCAAGCAGCTCTATCTGCAGGGAACGTTGCTCGGCGTCGAACTGGCTCGAAACGCGCGGCTGCCGTTCAACGTGATCGATGAGTGCCTGCGTTTCCTGAAGGATGATCGCTGCATTGAAGTATCATCGGGCGACGTCATCGGCCGAGTCTCCTACCAGTTTGTTCTGACAGAAATCGGTAGGTCCCGTGCGAAGGAAGCGTTCGAGTACTGCCGCTATGTGGGCCCCGCGCCGGTTCCGCTGGAGAAGTACGTCGAGCAGTGTCGGCGGCAGGCGGTCAGCGGTATCAACTGCACGGCCGAGCCGCTGATGGAAGCGTTCGAGTCGTTGATCATCGAGCCGCATCTTCTGGCAGAACTCGGCCCGGCCGTGTGTAGTGGAAAGTCGATCTTTCTGTACGGACCTCCGGGAAATGGTAAGTCGCAGATTGCCAAGGGGCTCGGAAAGTTCCTCAACCTGCACGGTGGAGAGATCTACGTTCCGTACGCAATCCAAAGCGAAAACAGCATCGTGACGATCTTCGATCCGAGCCTTCATCACACGACCGATGACGAAGAGGTTTCGGCTTTGCTGGGAGACACGAAGAACCCGCAAACGTATCAGGACATCAATCATCTGCTGCACGAAAACCATCCAGACATGCGGTGGCGTCGCGTTCGTCGACCGGTTGTCGTGACCGGTGGCGAGTTGACGCTCGAGATGCTCGACCTTCGCTTCAACCAGGCCAGCAACTTCTATGTCGCGCCGCTTCAGGTCAAAGCAAACGGCGGCGTGTTCATGATCGACGACTTTGGCCGTCAGATCGCCAAGCCGCGAGACCTGCTCAACCGGTGGATTCTCCCGCTGGAAGAACGCATCGATTACGTCACGCTGGCGACGGGCAAGAAGTTCCCGGTGCCGTTCGAGCAGCTCACCATCTTCTCGACGAACCTCGATCCTGCCGACCTTGTCGACGACGCGTTTCTGCGGCGAATCCGGCACAAAATCAAGATCGGGACGCCGGCTCGGGAGCTGTATACCGAGATCTTTAGCCTTTGTTGCACTCAGCGGCAAATTGCTTACGAACCGCGGGCGGTCGAGTACCTTTATCAGACTTATTACGATCACGGACAACTGCCAAGATCGAGCGATCCCAGGGATTTGCTGGAGATCATTCAGTCGATCTGTCGATTCAGGAACCAGCGTCTTGTTTTGACTCAAGAGCTGGTGGACGAAGCGGCTCAGCGATTCTTCGCGAAAGTTTGATCCCTCCGGCGTGCAAACAAGGCAGACGCGGTTCAAAAGCGTCAGCCGTTCTGCCCCGGAATGGTTGATCAATTGGAGGGGCACTGCACAGGGAGGTGCGGGATGCCTGCGAAACCATACTTTCGCGCGGCGACAATTTTCTGCCTGCTGGCCATCGTCGGTTGCCAGTCGACCGGTTCGTCAAACCGTTCGCTGTGGCAGACGTTCTCCAACGATCCCATGGCCGATCTGAAAGATCCGGAACGGCTCCATCTTGCGTACGCCAAGCTCAGCGAGCAGACCGGCGACTACGCAACCGCTCGAGAAAGTTACGAGACCGCGCTTCGTCAGAACGAGCAAACGGAAGAAGCCATCCTCGGCCTTGCGCGTCTGGACCTTCTCGCCGGTCGTCACGCGGAAGCCGAGCGCCGCTTCAAGAAAGCTGTCGAAGTCGCTCCGAGCAGCCCGTTAACTAACGAAGCGCTCGGTCAGTTTTACTTAACTCAGAATCGGTACGCCGAAGCCGCCGCTCAGCTGCAACGCGGTCTGTCGGTCGCGCCGCAAAACAAACGCCTCCGACATAAACTGGGCATCGCATTGGCTCGAGGTGGCAATATCGTCGCTGCCGAACCGCAATTCGTTCAGGCAGTCGGCGACGCCGAAGCGGACTACAACATCGGACTGATTCTCTACCAACAGGGACACACCGCCGAAGCCGAACAACGCTTCCTGCAGGCTGTTTTGAAGAAGCCGACGCTCGCTCCGGCCCAACACTGGCTCGACTCAGTCCGACAGGAACACGACGCGAAAGGACTATTGGCGGCCGCACCGACTCGACAAAACGCGGCACCTGTTCCCGACTCGCGTCTGCAGGCTCCCGTCCCGACCAGAAATCAACAGCCAGCTTCAGCAGGTGCAACGGCACAAGCACCGACTTCGCGAACAGCTCCAGCGTCTGGTCAGAACATCATCCCGACCGGCGCGACATCCCTGCCGATGCGTCCGAGTGGTCAGGCTGCGGCGCCGTCGTCAGCTTCGGGCCTGAACCCGGCAACGATGAACGCGACGCAGCTTGAGCAGTACGAAAACTCACTCTCGCCCGCCGAGCGCGCTCAGCTTCGAGCCCAACTTCAGTCCGGCACCTTCCGCGTGCAGTAGCGACTTCCGTAGGTCAGACTCCGCCTGACGAAGTCCCGGCTTTCACAGCGGCCGCGAAATCGATCTACCGCACGGCCTGGGCAACCGCCTCGCACGCGGCCTTTCCAATAACGGACCAGTCGTAAGTCTCCTCAGCCAATTGGCGACCTCGTTCTGCAAATTCGGTCGCGAGTTGCGGCGCGTCAATCGCTTCGAGCAGCCCCTTCGCGAACTGATCGCGTTCGGCGACCCAAAGATGTTCTCCGTGTCGACAATCGATGCCTTCACAGCCAACCGCTGTGCTGACGACGGGGAGTCCGGCTGCGAACGCTTCCAGAATCTTCAGCCGAGTCCCGCCACCAGAATCCAGCGGCACGGCCATCAGCGATGACTGTTCGAAATAGACGCCGACGTCGGGAACGTTCGCGTGAACTTCGACGTTGGGCCGATTGCTCAAGGCAGTCACTTCCGGTCCAGGGTTGCGACCGACAATCAGTAGTCGAGCATCCGGACGTTCGGCAAGAATCCGTGGCATGACGTCGCGCGCCATGAACTCGGCAGCCTTCGCGTTCGGCTGCCAGGACAACGCTCCGAGATACAGAATGGTCGGCCGATCCTGATTTCGCCCGATCGGGTACTTGCTGAACGCGGCACAGTCGACGCCGTTCGGAACCAGACGAACGTTGCGACCGCCAAGCTTCTGAAAGTGGTCCTGCTCAGTATCCGAAACGGTCATCAGAACGCTCGCGGCCGCGGCAAGCTGCTTCTCCATGTAGCCAAGCAGCCGAGCTTCGTTGTGAAGGTAAAGATTGGTCGGAAACTTTCGCTCGGTGGCTACGCGTTTGGCCAGTAACGAGTAGACGTTATGAAGATCCGCGACGACAGGGACTTTGGGAAATAACCCTCGAAATGCCAGCGGGTCGAGATGATCGAGATAGACGACGTCTGGTGTCTTATCAGCCAGCTGCTTTCGGATTGTTTGTCGCATCGCCGGTCGATTGTGCCGGTTGAACATCACGTAAGGCTCTTCGGTAACCAAAGCCCGAGCGACTCGTCCGGCCTCGGCGAGCGGATTTCTCTTCTTCTGGAACGCCGGCACAACGCGGATTCCGTTTCGGCCAAGAGCCGGCAGACCAGGATCGTCGGCCACTTCAACTCCCGCAATGACGCGAACGTTAAACTTCGCAGACAACGCTTTCAGGATGTGAAAACTGCGAATATGACCTCCCGTGTTCAACGGCCAGGGCAGCTCGCTGGTGATGACCAGAACGTCCGGTTTGTCCTCGTAAGACGTCGTTTGCGAGGACGAAACAGGATTTGGGATTTCGGAGATCGATGTCATTTTTCGGACCACTCTGAAACGGATTGTAGATTCAACGTGATTTTGTTGGTGAAGCCGCGTTGGCGTGTTTGGCTATTGACCGTTGAGATTCGGAACGCCCGAGAAGCTGTTCGTAGACGTCGACGTATTGCCGGTGCATTTGCCCGAGCGAAAATTGTTCGACCGCTCGTCGGCAACCGTTCTCGGCCAGCTCCGTTCTTTGTTCCGGATTCCGCCAGAGCGACCGCAGGTGCGCCGCCAGCGTTTCGTCGTTGCGAGCGGGCGCCAGCAATCCGGCGACGCCGTGCTCGATGATTTCCGGAATGCCGCCGACATCGGTCGAGACGATCGGAACCCCGGCTCCCATTGACTCGATCAGCGTGAGAGGAATTCCTTCGCTGATGCTGCTCAGCAGGAACGCGTCAGCCGAAGCCAGCAGTCGCGGGATATCGCTCCGCGCTCCGAGAAACACGACAAATTCGGTCAGTTTCTGCTCGACGACCAACTGCTCTAGCGCAGGGCGTACTTCGCCGTCGCCAACCAGAATCAACCTGGCCGGAACGTCGTCGTCCCGAAGTCGCTTCAGCGTTCTGATCGCGGTCGCGTGGTCTTTCAAAGCGTTTAGCCTTGCCACTTGAACGATGGCAAACTCGTGAACGGCGATACCGAGTTCGGCTCGCACGTCCGATCGCAGAACGTCGTCGCCTTTGACCGCGAGAAAATTCTCCAACGGAACGCCGTTGTAAATTGTCTCAGTTCGTTGCTCAGGAAGTCCCTCGTTGTCGACAAGAGCCTGCCTGACTGACTCGCCCACGCCGATGAGTCGATCGTCTGATCGCAGCAATGCCCGGTTCACGGCGACACGTTTCGAACTGCGAGAATCGGGGTAGTGCCGCCCGTGCTCCGTGAACACGATCGGTGGTCGGCGATAAGTCACCCGTGCGAGCAACGATTGAAAGAACGGCGTGTACTGGTGAGCGTGCACGATCTGAACTCGGTGCTCGCGGAAAAACGTCGCCAGTCGGAACGAGCATTTCCAGTCGATGCCCGGCTGACGGTGGAAGACTCTCATCGGCACACCGCGCGCGGCGAACTCTTCACCCAGCACCCCGACTTTGTCGTCCAGGCAGGCAAAAACAAATCGGTAACGGTCCGACAATTCCCGCGCGAGACCCGCTGCGAGGACTTCGGCGCCTCCGATGTCCAGGCTGTGCAGAACCTGGCAAATGACAGGCCGATCATCGCGTGCTGGCGATACTGTTTGAATCACGATGCACCTCCCGCCGTCATGACTACCGGCAGCGGAGACGGTGTCTGCACGGCTGGCTCTTTCAAGTATTGATCGGCCCACGACGACAGCGTCAGCAGAGACCAAAGTGTGCTCCCATGCCGGCCGGTGCCTCGACAATGCCGCTCGAGCATTTGCTCGGCAGTTGCCTGATCAACGATGCCGGCCAGCGGCGAACCGGAAGTCAGCACGGTGTCGCGGAACATCTCGCCGAGCGGCCCGCGGAACCACTGATCGACGGGAATCTCAAAGCCTTGTTTCGGCCGATCAATGATCGAAGGCGGCACAAGACTGCGAGCTGTTTGCCGCAGCAGCCACTTCGTTTCCCCATGATTAATCTTCAGTCGAGCGGGCACGCGGGCGCAGAGTTCGAGGAATTCGTGATCCAGCATCGGCGGGCGAACTTCCAGCCCGTTCGCCATACTCGCTCGATCAACCTTCACGAGATAGTCGTCCGGCAACAGCGTCGCCATGTCCGCAGCAATCATCCCGTTCAGCGGATCAGAGCCGCCGTTTGAAAACCCGTCAGCGGCAACTCGCGACGACTGGTGATTCCCGATCGCCGTCTGCAGGTCAGGCGTCAGCAACTGATGACGTAAAGGGTGCCTGCACAATGACAAGGTGTTGGCATACGCCTGCCCGGCTGGCAACGACATGTTCGTCAGAAACGTTTTCAACCGGAGCGGTCTCGGCAGCCAGTCGGCCTTCGGCCACGCCGCAGCCAGAGTCGAAAGAAACGGTCGTCGCATCCAGCTCGGAATCATCCGCCGAACCGAAGCTTCTTTCAGGTCGTGCGCGTATCTTGAGTAACCGCCCAATGCCTCGTCGCCGCCGTCTCCCGAAAGGACCACCTTCACATGCTGACTGGCAATCTGCGAAACCAGAAATGTCGGCACGGCGGACGAGTCCGCGAACGGTTCGTCGTAGAACTTCGTCAGTTGAGGCAGCAGAGAAACGGCGTCGGCAGACACTGTTTGCTCGGTGTGCTCGGTGCCGAAGTGTTCTGCGATTTCCCGGGCGGCGGGAAGTTCGTTAAACGCCGACTCGCGAAAGCCCATCGAAAATGTCTGAATCGGCGTCGACAGGGCGCGACTCGCCAGGCCGGTGACAATGCTCGAATCGATACCGCCGCTCAAAAACGAGCCGACAGAAACATCAGCCAGCAGGTGCAACCGCACCGTCTCGTCGAGTTTGGCGAGCATCGCTTCCTGCCACTCATCGATGGACAGTGTCTCGTCGGCTGAGAAGTTGAGTTGCCAGTAACGTCGTCGCTCGATTCGCCATTGCGGAACGTCGATCGTCAGCACGTGCCCCGGCAGGAGTTTCTCAACGCCGCGAAAGATACAGCGGTCGCCGGGAATGACACCGTAGTTGAGGTATTCGTCGATGGCTGCCGGATCGATGTCTCGCTGAATGTCGCCGTGAGCGAGCAACGGCTTCAGCTCGGAACCAAAGACGATGCGGCCGTCGTTTACCGAAATGAACAACGGCTTAATGCCAACTCGGTCACGCGCCAGCAGCAGTCGTTGTTTCCGAGAATCCCACAGCGCGATGGCGAACATGCCTCGCAGCCGTTCGACGCAGCGGTCTCCGAGTTCCTCGTAAAGATGCACGATGACTTCGGTGTCGGAGAAGGTTTTGAAGCGGTGCCCTTTTGACTCCAGCTCGGAGCGCAACTCACGGAAATTGTAGATCTCACCGTTGAAGACAACCTGAATTGAACCGTCTTCGTTGCCGATCGGCTGGTCGCCGCCCTCAAGATCAATGATCGAAAGCCGGCGATGGGCGAGACCAACGTTGCGGTCGATGTGAAAGCCGTCGGCGTCCGGACCTCGGTGCGCAATCGAATCCGCCATGCGTTTCAAAACGCACGGATCGACGGAACGTCCGGATTCGGAGTAAACAACTCCCGTGATGCCGCACATGGTTTAGCCCGTTGGCTGAGTTTCAAGCTGTAGCCACGCTCGCCAGAGCGTGGATCAAACACGTCCACCGTCTGGCGACGGTAGCTACGGCTGGTAGATTCTCATCAGCCGCTCTGTCTAAAACATAGCTGGCGTTTGGCAGCTAACCGGCAGGAATGAGGCGATCACTGGCAATGTCAGAACAACTCGCGGTAGCCGCTGACAACTGGTTCGAGCCGGCAGCAGGTTCGGAACGTTCCGGTTGTGCTCATGATGCGTCGGTGGCCGATTTGACCAGACGCTCGGCTTCGGCGAGTTTCTGTTCGATCGAGACTTCTTCGTTGCGAAACTTCACCACTTTGGCGGGCACTCCCAAAGCGACCGCGTAGTCCGGAACCGGTTTCGTAACGACAGCTCCGGCTCCGATGACGCAGTGTTTTCCGACGTCTGCAGACACGGTCGCTCCCTCGCCGATCCACGACCCTTCGCCGATTGTGACGGGGGTGAAGATGCCCGGCTGTTCGCGAATCGGGATGTCAATTCTGGCGGTGCCATGCTGCTGTGTTCCGTTCATGATAGAAGCGTTTGATGCGACCAGCACATCGTCTTCCAGCGTGATGGCGCCCAGCGAGCAGAACGAACCCACGTAGACGTTCGCGCCGACGCTCGCTGTGCAGTGAGAAAAGATCGTTCCGAATGACAGGCACGTATCCTCGCCGCAGCATTCCAGAGTCAGCGAATAGAACGCTCGTCGCAGATACTGCCCGGTCAGTCCTGGCAGTAGCGAGAACGTTTGGGACCAACCTGGAAACGCTTTGTCCGCCCCCGCGATCGCCGCTCCGAGCCGGTACAAACCGTAAGCCGGCAACACGACTAGAAAGGCGGTGAACTCAACCAATTGTTTGATGAGAGTTTTCATCGACAAATATTTCCGTAGGTCAGGCTCTGCCTGACGAAGTTTGCTATCTCGTAGGGTGTGCACCGCCCACCAGCGTCCGTCGGCGGTCGCGTCAAAGTTGCTTCAAGAGGTTTCGAACAGCCCGTGGCCACTTCGTGAAATTGGCTGCCGAGCCAATCGCCCTGAATAGACCGTTCGGCGATTTCAGCTGTTGTTTCACGCGATCTTTCTGCGGCACGAAATCAGTCTTCGGCTCCCACGTCCGATGTTCGGCGGCCGGCGCATCGTCAAACGTTTGCTGACGCAACCAGCAGTCGCGGGCGCCTTCGCTCATCGCGATCGCCAACGCTCGCGAGACATGACGAGACTCAAATCGTTCAAGATCGTCCCACGCTCGATCAGCGAGTTCTTCGCCACGCTTCAGCACAGCTTCACGTTCTTCCGGCGGACAGAACTTCGCGGCCAGCCGAAGGACGTTTGCTTTGCGAAGTTCCTGAGCCGCCCAGGTTTCGGTCGGAAATTCAAGCTGCTCCGGATGATCGAAGTACGGCCGCTCGTTGTGCAGCATCCATCGCCCGTAATGTTCCATACTTGCCGCCGCGTAGTGATACGCGTCGTCGTATTCGTCAGCTTCGTGTTTGACGTCCAGATACCTGGCGAGTACCGATAGAAATACCGTGTACGACCAACGGGATTCCGCGTCGAGCAAGTCCAGCTCGTCGATGTTTTCTTCCGGGTGGACCACTCGTTGAATCAACGTCTCGGCGTAGTTGAGGTAGCGGCGTTCGCCGGTGAGCAGCCAACCGTCGAGTAACGCGTTGACGGAGTTGCCGGCACCTCGACCAGGACTATGAAAGTCTGCTGACGCCGTCGCGCTGGCCAGCCCTGTCGGACCGGCATCGAGCAAACCGAAAACGGTCTGCGACCCGTCGTCGATGTTGATGACCCAGTCGGTTAGCGAGATCACTGCCGCTCGCGATTCCGGGTTGCCGGTCAAGTAGTAGTGGTGCAGCAGGCCGGTCGTATAATTGTGTTCGTCGCTCGGACCACCGCCGTAGTCCTGTCCGGGCTTCGCATTCTGAGTTGTGTAAGTTCGGTGTGTGCAGCTTCCGACGTCCGAGTAATGATCGGTATGCCAGAACAGGCCTCCGTTGTAAGCCGATCGGTCCTGCTGTGTGTGGTAAATGTCGATGTCTGAAACGTGTCGGGCGAGTGGGTCGAACAGGTCGAACCACGCGACATCTCCCGTTCGGGCCAGTTGCAGAATCCCGCCGTAAACCGAATCGAACTGATTGTTGTAGTGCGAGAGGATCGTCTTCGAGCCGTCGAAGTACGCACCTTCGTGATCGGCCCAGATCTCTCCAAAGTGTCTCCAGCCATATTCGTCGATCGCGTCGCGTTTGGCGGTCAGCGAGTTCTCACCGCGTTCGGCTTCGGCCAGCAGGTTGGATAAGCGAGAATGTGGATCGCTGGTTGCCGGGCAGAAGTACGGAATCGCCTGCGTTCGGGCATGCCATTCCGGTGACGCTACAATCTGGATCGGCTGATGAACCCAGTCGAAGTCATGCAGATCGGTGTCTTCCACGTCGAGCGAAAGCCAGATCGTCTGAGTCTTCTGCTCGCCGCCCTGCAGTTCGAAATGATCGTTCCACTGCGAGGGAAATAGACCTACTCGAACATGGGATGCCTCCGCTGAAACGGAACCAGGAAACTGTTGCCAGAATTCAGGAATGGCGACCGTCAGATTTCCGTCACCGCCTTCCAGAGCGACCGTCGGTGAAGCGTGAAGTCCCTTTTCTGTGCGTGCTGAAGAGCGAAGTTCGTAGCCACGAAACCGGCACGGGACACGACCGGCTGCGTTGACGTGATTCTTGCTCTGCCAGTTCTCTCGGCCGCTGGAGTCCTGATAGATCGACAGCGATCCGCCGCCGCTGGAACAGTCAGCGTGATCGAATTCGGCCTTCCAGTGAATCGTGCTGGCGGGCGTGGATTTTTCGCACTCGATGTTGAACGAGTCGAAGCTGATTGAACCGGCATCGCCAAGATCCCATAAGCCGCCTTTGTGGTGCGCGCGGTTTGGGTTGTGCAGTTTGACGTCGCACTTGACGTGTCCCGTGTCTTCAAACGTGCTGATCCGAGCGGCGAAACGCAGGCCCCGACACTTGGGGAACACACCTTCAAACAGCACGGTCCAACGAACTGGCCCTTCGGATTCCATTCGCTGGTGTGTGATCTGAGGACGAAGTTTCTGGCCCGCTTCACCAGTCAGTACAAAGTTGATCTGCGTTTCCTGGTCACCGCGTCGCAACACGACGGAATCGTTTTCGAGTCGCAGACCGATCGCCTCGGCGGACAAGGTAATCGGCGCGTCTATCGTGGGAGTATCCTCGCCGGAACGCTCAACGACCCAGTTTGTAATTTCCGGACAAACCTCCGGAGCTACGAAGTCCAACAGAGTCCACTTCACACTTCCGTCCGACCAGTGAGCTAACGGGGTCGACTGAACCGTCAGCGACTCGCCTTCTGGCGTACGAAGTGTGAGTCCCTGATCGTCGACGAGGAATCCACGCGGCAGATCGAGCCCGGTGCTCAACGGCACATTCTGCACCGAGTGTGAAAGTCTGCTGACTACAGAAAGAGCGGTGACGAACGACTCGTCGTTCGACTGCTGGTTTTTCTGAATCAAAGGTGCTTTGGTGGCTTCGTTCATAGTTGTCGTTCTTAACGTTCTGCGAATGTCGATGAAAATTTAGTGTGCCACTGGCTCTGCCAGTGTTTGTTTGCTGTCGATCGTTTGTGGCGGCACTGGCGGAGCCAGTGGCACACTTCGTTCACTTCATTACCAAACCCGCGCTCTTTGCTTCGTTCGAAGTTTCGACAACTGCGTTTCCAGAGGTCGGCATTTCGATGTCGAACTGTGCGGCGGCCTGACGTGACAAGGCGTTCCAGTCGAGGTGTTCGACAACCCACGGACGAGCGGCCCGGCCCATTTCTTCGAGGCCTTCGCGGTCGAGCAACAGACGAGTGACTTCTGTGGCCAGGCCGTCTGCTTTTTCGCAGGGCACGACGACACCAGTTCGACCGATGTCCATCGTTTCGCGAGTTCCGCCGGACGCTCCAGCCAGCACTGGCCTTCCGCATGACTGTGCCTCGACAAGGACCATGCCGAAGCCTTCGATGTCTCGTCCCACCTGGCGATTCGCCAGCGCAAACAGATCGCACTGCTGATAGCAGCGAATCATGGTTTCGTCGTCGACTTCTCCGAGAAACTGAACGTGCTCGGAAACGCCGTGTTCGGTGACGAGTTCATAGAGACGTTCTCGTTGCTCACCGTCGCCAACGATTGCGAAGAGTACATTCGGGATTGCTTCTTGGATCGTCGTTAACGCCTCGATCATCACGTCGTGGCCTTTGCGTTCCTGCAAACGGCCGACGGTCAGCACGACCGAACGATCTTTCCAGCCGAGTTCTTCGCGAACCGACTCGCTTCGCGCCGCCGGCGTAAACCTTGACGCGTCGCACCCCGGGTGCAGAACCTTGACATGCGATTCGGGCAGCTGCCAGTTCTGCGTCAGCAGGTCAGCGGTGTTCTGGCTGTTGGCGATGAGGTAGTCGGCGTTGGTCAGCACGCGGTTGACCATCCAGGACAGTTCTCGACTGGTCGCGGCTGATTCGACATCTTCGCCGTGCACGAAGCAGACGTACGGAACTCGGCAGAACTTTTTCAACAGGAACGCCAGCCAGCCTTCCGGCAGGCAACGTCCGCAATGAATTTGCGTGACGCCTTCTGAGCGGACGATTCGTCGCACCGTTCGGAAGAGTCGCCAATAGTCTCGCAATGCGGAAACGCTTTTCAGTCCCCATTGAGGCATCGTCAGAGCCAGACGGTGCAGGTTCATATTGTGCGTTGTGTCGAACTTGGCCTGCGCCGGGTGCTCGCCCGCAGCGACGACAACGTTCTCTCGGGGCAGCCGGCTGTAGATTTCCTGGAACCAGCGGCCGCTGCCTCCGTTTTGTGGCGGGAAGATTTCGCTCAGTAGAAGTGCTTTCATGAGGGGCCTCGCAGCTTGAGCATCGACGGGTGTTTCAGTGGGTGATGTTTCGTGGCGAAACATGGACGGAATGAATCGAAAGCCGGTCTTCTTTTCGACAGTCTGCAGCAATGGCATCGCGACGCGGCCAAACAGAACGGCAGTCCAGAATCCGGTGGCGACCGTCGCGACGGCCAGACGTCCGACGACCCCAGTCACTTCGATGAAGACGACGTACCGCACTCCGACATAGGTTGCTCCGACCGCAAGGGCGCAAGTCAGGCACCGGGCGAACGGGTACGGGTATTTGTCGACTTTTCGGTAGAACCACAGGCCAGTGAACGAGAACGTTGCGTAAGTGGCGACGCTCGCCCAGGCCGCTCCTAGAGCACCGAAGCGAGGAATCAACAACAGGTTGCAAACGACGTTGGCGACGACGCCAGCGATCGAGGCTGGAATCAACGCTGCCGTTCTTCGAGCGAGCAGCACGGGCACGCTGAACTGCGAGTGCATCGCGAAAAACACGAACGCCAGCACGATGACGGGAATCAGGTCGACAGCCTGTCCGAAATCGCCCGGTGTCAGAAATGGCAGCACGGGAAACGCAAACAGCGCCGCCGCCAGCATGACGACCAGCAGGCCGTAGACGTAGTATTTGAAGACGTTTGCGTAGGTGGTTTTTGCGTCGGGTTGCTGAGCGATCTCGTAGAGAACGACTCCCCAAATGGCACCAAACGGAATCATGCACAGCGTGTTAACCGCCTGCCCGATTTTATACGCCAGCGAGTACACGCCGACCTCGTCGAGGCTTGCGTAGGCTCTCAACAGATATCGATCTGCCTCGTGCATCATCAGCGACAGAAATGCCTGAATGATCAGCGGCGAGCCGAAGCACAACAGTGTTCTGAGGATCTTTCGATCGAATGCGATGCTCAACTGACTGCGAGCAAAGATCAGCAGCAGGGCCGTTGTGTTGACGGTTGCGGCGATCACGTTGCCAGTCAGCAGCCCGGCGACTCCCAGATCAAGCCCGACCAGGAACCACACGTTCAAGCCAATGTTCAGCAGCAGCCGAGTCATCGAAAGCGCGACGAATGTGCCGGATCGTTTCTTGACTCGCAGCCAGGTTTCCAACAGTTCGCTGACGGTGTTCATCCAGAGCGTGCCTGCGGCCAGCAGGTAGAACATTGCTCCGTTGGTAATCTCGGTGCCAAGTGTCAGCTCGGCGATGACGTCTCGTGCGACGATCAACGGTACAACCAGCGCTGTCGCAGAAAGGGCGACCCAGGCCAGTCCGGTCCACCAGACTTTGCTGCGGTATTCCTCGTCTTCGCTGTCGAAGTGCGAACGCATGACGGCCGATGCCATCCCCGAACCGATCAGGATTGCGAGGATCCCGGCCGTCAGATCGAGAATCGCGACGCAACCATAGTCGGCAGGACTCAAGCAACGGGTGTAGAGAGGCAGCAGCAGAATCGAAGCAAACCGACTGAGGATCTGCCCGACCGCGTAAACCGATGAGTGCTTGAGGATGTCCTTGACTGGTTTCATGAGTGTCGCCGTAGGTCAGGCTCCGCCTGACGGAGTTACCGAGATTTGCTGATCGCTAACGTTGTTCGCGGATTGACTTCGTCAGGCACAGCCTGACCTAATAGTTCGTTAGGGAATTCCTCGCACGATTGACGGGCCGATCACCTTGGTGAGCCAGACTGGCAACTTCTGCCACGTCTTGATCATCAGGTCGTACTTTCCGCTGTTTGGTCGCATGTCTGTCGCTTCGCCTTCGCGGACGAAGTGCTGCCACACGGCGGGAGACTCTTTCGCTCCCCACTGTGCTTTGAACTTGTGTGTGCCGGCGCCTTTTGAACTTCGGCCAAAGTCAAACACGCCCTGGCCACGCTCAATCGAACGGGAAATCAGGTGCCAGTACATCAGCATGTTCGCGCTGGTTGAGTTGAACTTTCGCAGTGAGCTGGCGCTGGGAACCTGAGTGACACCGGGGCCGTGAATTAGCAGTCCGGACGCAACTGGCTGACCGTCCAGACGGACGCAGCAGATTTCGGAGTCGCCCGGAAACTCGTCGAGCATCGATCCGAACAGCCGACGACTGAACGGCGGCGTCCCGAGGTCCCGCATGTTCTTTGTGAAGACCGAGTAGAACTCGTCGAGCAAATCGTGCGTGCCCCAATGGACAGTCAGCGAATCGTTGTTAAGCGGCTTGCGAACCTGGCTGCGGAGCTTCGACTTCAATGAGTTCCAGAGTTCGTCAGTCGTCTCTGGCAACGCCAGCCGCATGTGAACTTTGTCAGTGACGGCTTCCGTCAGTTTTGGATGATCGGTTGCCGTTTCATGGCGAAGCTCCAGGTACCGCACGTCGAGTTGCTCTGCGAAGTCGACGGCTCGGTCGACTAGAGCTGCCGCCGCTTCTGGTGTCTCGGCGACAATCCCCGACGAGTTGAGATACGGCAGGCTGACGAGAAACCGCCCGAAGAGCGGAGTCTTCACAAACGCCATCGGCAGCACGCCGACAAGTTGGTCGCCGGATGTTGCCTGCAGGCAGACCGGTTGATGTCCGAGCCCGTTTTGCAGAACTCGCAGCCACGCCGCCTGTTGATAGAAGCCGGCGAAGCCCTTTTCGTTGAGGTAGCTCTGCCACGTCTCGGGCGTGCTGGTTAGTTCGACTCGAATTCCGTGGTCCACCACGACGATCGGTTCCGAACGTGGAGCGGCGATTGCAATCGCTGTCGCCGCTTCGCGGCTTTCATCATTGGGAGGACTGTCGATCCTCGGGCTGACGCCCGAGGCTAAATGCTGTCGCCGCTCCGCGGCTGGCGGCTCGATCTGTTGCGAGCCGTCCGTGAAATTGCGAATGATCGGTTGTGATTCGTTCGTGGAGTGACGAGTAATCAGGACGCTGTCATAGACCGCCGCGATCTTTTGCATTCGGCGTTTGAAGCTGTATCGGTCTTCAATCGTGTTACGAGCCGCGGCCGAGAACTGAGCTCGCAAGGCCTCGTTTGAAAGAAGCCGGTGAAATGCCAGCGTCAGTGACGAAGCATCGCTGGCGGGACAAAGGAGTCCGTTGCTTTCGTCAGTGACTACGCTCGGAATTGCCCCGACGGCGGTGGCGACAACTGGAACTCCGCACGCCATGGCCTCAAGCAGTGAATTTGGCAAGCCCTCCGATGTGCTGCTGAGTGCAAACACGTCGGCGGCAGCGTAGGCATCGCAAGGGTCGGCAACGTGGCCGATCAATCGGACCGAATCCTCGACCTTGAGACTCGCAATCTGATTCTGCAATGACACGCGTTCCGGGCCGTCGCCAGCGATCAGCAGCGTCGCATCGAGGCCAGTTGCGAGCAGATCGGCAAACGCTTGAATCAGTACATCAAAGGCTTTCTCTTTTGAAAGACGCCCTACGGCCACGACGACTGGTTTCTCAGGACTGCTGCCGAAGCTGCTTCTGGCTTCGCGTTTTTCCGGCAGCGCGTTGTAGCTCGACAAGTCGATCGCGTTGTCGATCTCGCACAGGTTTCCGATCGGGACTCCGGCGTCGAGACATTCTGAAAACAGCTTGTCCGATACGCAGATCACTCGGTCATACGATTTCAGGCTGAAGCGGTCGACGGCGTGGTAGAGCGGAGTCTTCTTCGATTTAACACCCCAACCGTGAACCGTCGACACGAGCTTCATGGGGTGAAATTTTCGAAGCAGCAGCCCGAGAGCGTCTGACTTGTAGTCATGGCCGTGCCAGATCAACACGTTGCGTTCGCGGCAGATTTTCAGCATCCGACTGATGACAGAAATGTCTTTGATGCCTCGATCAGGAACGGAGATCAGCTCGGCATTGAGCAAGGCAGCTCGCTGCTTGAGTTCCTCAAAGCCCGGATCGTTTGGTGGATGCAGGTAGGCGCAAACGGAGTCGTAGCCGAGGTCTCTTAGAAACCGCGGCGAATTCAGAATCGTCTTGTCAGGGCCGCCGCCGGTGCCAGTAACGACTCGGGCGTGCAGAACGACGGGACGGTTCGATGTGCTTGCTTCGGACAATCTTGGAGTTCCGGTAACCGGGTTCGAGCGGACTGAAACGGCCGTGCGAGCGGTTCGGGTTTGACAGGTCCAGGACCGTCAGCAGCGTCCGCTCGACTCAACCACCTTTGGTTTAGGTCACGCGGCGCGGTCAGCAAGCGGGATCCCGCTGGGAGTGTCGGCGACGTGCGGCGCGGTGGCGACTGGTACAGCCTGCGCAGGCTTGTCACATGAATCGGCGGCGAATCAGGCAGTTCGGTGATACTCGTCCATGCCGAAACGACCGAAGCGTAGGTTATGACAAGCGCAGCGCCGGCATAACATTTTGACGGAACACATTGGTTGGTACGCCAGCGCTGCGCTCGACATACTCATGCTGACTGACGTTCTCAGTCAGCCTTGGGCGGGCGGAATTTCGGCTTTGAACGGCGGGCTGACTTCTTTTTGTGGCGGACCTTTGGAGTTGCGTCGACCTTCTTTTTCTTGCGGGCGGTCCGCGATTTCGTGGAAGCTTTCTTCGGCGATCCGGACTTCTTCGGTTTTCGTTTTCGAGGCTTCTTCTCTGGGCCGCGGTCTTTCTCTGGGCCACGGTTTCGAGTTGGTTTTCCGTCGCCAACCAACTGCCAGTGAAGGGTTCGTTCGTCGGGATCGATCAGGGCGATACGGACGTGGACGCGGTCGCCCATCCGAAACGATCGGCCGCTTTGTCGAGCGGTCATACTGTAGGTCGCTCGGTCGAAGTCG
>JBLFXD010000043.1:0-16677 GCA_047611045.1 Planctomycetaceae bacterium
CACCGATCTATCAATCGAGTCTTCGCCTGCCTCATCGGAGTCAGCATGAGTATTGAAGGTCTGCAGGCTGCCGACCCCACGGGCAAACCACTGCCGCTAACACTTCAGTATCAACTGGAATCGAGCGCCGGCAGCGGACGGTTTCATCAGCACACCCGGGAGCAGAAGTGGAAGCCGGAAGAAACGGCGATCGTCGTTTGCGATGTCTGGGATCTTCACCACTGCTTGAACGCTGTCCGACGGCTGGAGCAATTTGCGCCTCGACTTAACGCGGTGCTTAACGAAGCCCGCTCGCGCGGCGTGACGATTGTTCACTCGCCCAGCGACTGCATGCCGGCTTACGACGGACATGCCGCCCGGCAACGCGCTGTCGAAGCTCCGAAGGCAGCATGGGTGCCTCACGAGGTCGGGGCGTGGTGCTCAGTCATTCCGACGGAAGAACGAGCGGCTTATCCGATCGACCAGTCCGACGGCGGTGAAGACGACGATCCGGCAGAGCACGCTAAGTGGGCTGCTCAACTGAAGGCTCTGGGACGTAACCCTGGCACGCCGTGGAAGACGCAGTCCAACTTGATCAACATCGACGCCGAACGAGACTACATCAGCGACCGAGGCGACGAGGTCTGGAACGTTCTGGAATCTCGCGGTATCAAAAATGTGATCCTGACCGGCGTGCATCTCAACATGTGCGTGCTTGGCCGACCGTTCGGTCTGCGGCAGATGTCGCGCAACGGGAAGAACGTCGTCCTGATGCGCGACATGACCGACGTCATGTACAGCCCGAAAAGCTGGCCGTACGTCAGCCATCTGACCGCCACTGATTTCGTTGTTTCGCACGTCGAGCGTTTTGTTTGCCCGACAATCTCCAGCGATCAGATCATTGGTGGAGTTCCCTTTCGCTTTGCGGAAGACCAACGTCCTCACCTCGTCATCGTGATGGCCGAAGATGAGTACGAAACGAATTCCACGTTGCCGAAGTTCGCGATGCAGCATCTCGGAAAACGATTCCGAGTCACGACGGTCTTTGGCAGCGACCACGAGCGAAACAGCATCCCCGGTTTGTCGGTCGTTGAAGATGCCGACGCAGTCTTAATCAGCATTCGCCGCCGAGTTCTTCCACCCGCCGACATGCAGGTTCTCCGCGACTTTGTCGGTGCCGGCAAACCCGTGATCGGAATTCGAACGGCCAGTCACGCCTTCTCGCTCAGCAAGAAGGAAACGCCGGAAGGGTACGCTGACTGGCCGGAGTTCGACGCAGAGGTCTTCGGCGGCAGCTACCACGGGCATCTGGGCAACAGTCTTGCTTCGACAATTCAGACGGACCGCGACCTGCTGCACCCAATCCTGGGAACCGTGACGAAAGAGCCATTCCCGCAGGGCTACTCGCTCTACAACGTCATGCCGCTGGCCAATGGCACAACCGTTCTGGCGACCGGCAAGGCCGAGGGTCATCCCGCAGAACCGGTCGCGTGGACTTACCAGCGAGCCGACGGCGGCCGTTCGTTTTACGCGTCGCCGGGGCATCGGAAGGACTTTGCGAATGTGAATTTTCAGCAGCTGCTGCTGAATGGAATTCACTGGGCCGCCGGCCTGCACCAGCCGAAAGCAATCAAACCGGATGCCGGAGAGAAGGATTATCAAAAACACTGGGTCACCGTGGGAGTGGGATCGCCCGATGGTTCAGCGCAGGCCGCGAAGATTCAGCACGACGGAACCGCGTGGTATCGCTGCGTGATTCGAATTCCAGAAGACTGGGCGGCGGCACCGCTCGCGCTGCACCTGGGTGCCGACTCGGACGTCACCGGTGTGTTTCTGAACGGCGAGTCCGCGGAAGTCGCGGATGGACAATCATCGCTGCCTTCCAGTGCGGTCGCTGCGGGAGACGCCAACCTGTTGACGTTGCGAGTCACTGGAAAAGGCGGTCTGACGGCAGCTCCCGTTCTGATGTCGAGCCGTCGACAACTGTCGCTCGCTGGAAACTGGCAGTTTCGAACTGGCAGCGATGAATCGTTTTCAAACATGCCGCTGCCTTCGAAGTTCGGCGCAGGTTCTGACATCGTGTTCGCTCCGGAAGAGCCGCTCTGGACGGCTCGGCCTCTCACACTGCCGGGCGAATTCACCAGTGGAATCGAAGGCCCGGCCTGCGACGCGAACGGCAATATCTTTGCGGTCAATTTCGCGAAGCAGGGGACGATTGGTCGAGTCACTCCTGGCGGTGTCGGCGATATTTTCGTGACGCTTCCCGAAGGCAGCGTCGGAAACGGAATCCGATTCGATCGCGACGGTTCGTTTTTTGTCGCTGACTATCCACAGCACAACATCCTGCACGTCAATCCGAAAACCCGCGAGATAACAAAGCTTGCTCACAACCCAAAGATGAACCAGCCCAACGATCTGGCGATCGGCCCGGATGGAACGTTGTGGGCCAGCGATCCAAACTGGGCAAATAGTACGGGACAGGTCTGGCGGATCGATCGCGACGGTTCAACAACGCTGGTCGCTCCGGACATGGGGACGACCAACGGCATCGATGTCAGCCCCGACGGAAAAACTCTGTACGTCAACGAAAGCGCTCAGCGAAACATCTGGGCGTTCACAATCGCCGAAGACAAGTCTTTGACGAAAAAACGTCTGTTCAAAAAGTTCGACGATTTCGGTTTCGACGGACACCGTTGCGACGTTAAGGGCAACCTCTACGTGGCTCGCTATGGCAAGGGCACCGTCGTCAAGCTGTCACCAGAAGGGGAAATCCTGCAGGAGATTAACGTCCTGGGATCACGCCCCAGCAATCTGTGCTTCGGCGGACCTGACGGCAAAACCGTCTACGTCACAGAAGTCGAATACACGCGTCTCGTGAAATTCCGAGTCGACGAGCCCGGCGTCTCGTGGACTCGATGATCGACGCGAGGTTTCTTCAAACGCCCGTTACGGAGTCGTGGATGACCATCCGGAGAGTTCGATGAAATCACAACTCGGGTTGTCGATTCGTTTTCTTCGGGCACCCAGTCGGTGCCCGCTTCTTGAAATCGGCTTGCGTCTTGTCATTTCGTCGATGCTGGTTGGCTTGGTTTTTCGAACTGCCGGCGCCGACGAATTGGCGCAGCGAGAGTCGGCGGCACCGCAGACCGGTCAAGGCCGCGATCTGCACGTGCATCAAACAAAGGGAGATGATTCGCGAGATGGAGTCGTGGGGCCGGTTCAAACGATTGCCAGGGCGATCAGGCTCGCGAAACCCGGTGACACGATTCACCTGACTCCAGGAACCTGGTACGAAAACGCGGATCTCACCAACAAGCACGGCGAACTGGATAAGCCCATCACGCTGGATGGGCACGGAGCCATTCTCGACGGCAGCGAGCCGATCGTCGCGGCTGAATGGGAAGAGCTGGGTGACGGACTGTTTCGCAAAACAAAGCTGATGAAGCGGATGGATGATGCCATCCTCGGTCGGTGGTTCTTTCTGTGGGACGGGAAAATGAACCTCATGGGACGAACGTCGAAAGGTCCCAGCGAGCCGCTGAAAGAACCCGCAATACTGCAGGACAACGAGTGGACATATGTAAAAGCCGAAGACGCCTTCTACATCCGTTTGCCAAAGGATCAGACGCTCGTTGACGCCAACATTCGATACCCCGCTCGGAGCAGCGCCGTCATTCAAAGCGTCAGCGGTTCGCATCTTGTCGTCCGAAATATTACCGGCACGCACGTCTACAACGACGGCTTCAACATCCACGGTTCTCAGCGAAACATGGTGTTCGAGAATATCGCCGCAATTGAGTGCGGCGACGACGGATTCAGTGCTCACGAAGACGCCGAATGTCGGATCACTGGTTTCACGAGTATTGGAAATTCGACCGGCTTGTGCGACACAGTTTCCAGCGTGACGCACTACAAGAACGTTTTCATCAAAGACTGCCACGGGTACGACATTTATTTTATCGGAGATTCGCCGCACTCGATGGAAAACGTCCTTGTTGAAAGCAGCGCGGCACGACCAGTGACAGTCGCTCGGCATACTGACCGGCCTCAGAACGGTCCTGGCACTGCCACTCTGAAGAACGTCCACATCCGACGTGTTGTGCCGACGCCCGGAGAAGTGCGAGTAAGCATGGGGGCGAAGTTGAATCTTGAAGGCTGCACGTTGCTTGGTATCAATGTGATGGTCACCCCCGGCGGCGAAGTCAATCTTCAAAGGACCGTGCTGGCGGGCGATCGCAAACCTGACGTCCTGCTCTTTCCAAACACGATTTGGCTGGGAAGCCACAACTTCTATGATCTCGGTAGCCTCCGGGTTGCTCAGACTGGCTTTCGATCGAAGACGTTTCCCGACTTTCAACGGCTGCTTGGTACGGAGAAAGAGTCAGTCTGGGTGTCGGAACCGGATCACAATCCGCCAGCTGATCTCGGAGCCAGCGAGCCGGCACTTCGGAGGCTGTTACGGCGGGAGTGAATCGAGGCGACAGACGTTTTGCGAGCGATCAATTCTTTTGGAGAATCAGATGAAACACCGTCAAAGATTTTGCGGATCAGTTTCGACGGCAACCTTGTTGCTGTTGTTGATTTCGGGGGGAGTCTCCTCGCGAGCCTTCGCGGCTGACAAGGGTGCCGCTGGCGGTGACGCGTCCGTTAATGCGAAACCGGTGCTGGTCGAGTCTCGACGGATCTGGGACAAGGCGAAGCACAATGCGTTTACCGATTTGCTCCGGCACAAGGATCGGTGGTACTGCGTGTTTCGAGAGGGGTCCGCTCACGTCTCGCCGGACGGAGCGTTGCGAGTGATCGTTTCTGACGATGGCGAAACGTGGGAATCGCTCGCGCTGATCACGTCTCCGAAATACGACCTGCGAGACGCCAAACTGACGAAGACTCCTGATGGGCGGCTGATGCTCAACGGAGCCGGCATGATTGCGGACGCCAAAGTTCGGTATTACTCGATGGTTTGGTTCTCGTCCGACGACGGTCGCACCTGGACGGAGGGCAAACAGATCGGCGATCCGGGTTTCTGGCTCTGGAGATCTCAGTGGCACAACGGCAACGCTTACAGCATGGGCTACTCGACCGAACGCGAGCGGACTCAGAGAAAGCTGCGGCTTTATCGGTCCAAAGACGGCGGTGATTTTGACACACTCGTCGAGCAACTTTCAGCACCCGCAGGCTGCGGCGAAGACACGGTCCTGTTTATGAAAGATCAGTCGGCGTTGTGTCTGCTCCGCCACGAAACCGGCGACAAGATGGCTCAGCTGGGGACAGCTTCGCCGCCGTATACCGACTGGACATGGCGAGACCTCAATCTGCGCATCGGCGGCCCGAACATGATTCAACTACCCGACGGAAGGATTCTGGCAGCGACTCGGCTGTACGCCGGTGGCGCGAGAACATCGCTGTCGTGGCTCGACCCGAAGAACGGAAAACTGACCGAAGTCCTGAAACTCCCCTCCGGCGGAGACACCAGCTACGCCGGCCTGGTCCTGCACGAAGGACTTCTCTGGATCAGCTACTACTCGTCCCACGAATCGAAGACGAGCATCTACCTGGCGAAGGTCCGAATTCCTGAGGCGCGATAGTTCGACCGTCAGGCAGTCGAACTCGGTTCCGGGATGGTCGGATCAATTTCCTGATTCAGGAATCGCGGTCAGTTTGTTGTAACGAGCTTCGTTCAGCCAGGTGAGGTCGCTCCAGTAGCCGGTATCGTTGGGCTGTTTTGCTCCGGGAGTCGTTCGGCCGTTGCAGACGATGTCGGTGAGTTTCTGCATCAACCTGAAGCCGACGTCAGGCATCTCGTTCGCCAGGTTTTTCGATTCGCCAGGATCGGACGTCAGGTCGAACAACTCGCCTTGAGCTTTGCGATGAGGCATGACCAGCTTCAACGAGCCTGAGGTAATGGCGAATTGGCCGTTCATGCTGTGACTGATAATCGGCCGTCGAGAATGGTTCGACACTGGATTCTTCAGAACGGTGGCAAAACTCTGGCTGTCCTCGCCCGCGTCGTCGGGAAGCGATGCCCCAGTGATCGCGGCGAAGGTCGCCAGCAGATCGGTTTGCCCAACAAGGCCGCTGAACGATCGGCCCGGAGAGAAGATTCCGCCAGGCCAGCGGACGAAGAACGGCACGCGATGTCCGCCTTCGTAGATGTCGCGTTTTCCGCCTCGGTAAGGGCCGCTGCTGTAATGTTGGAAGTCGTCGATGCGTTGCTTCCAGGATTTCTCTGGGCCGTTGTCGCTGGAGAAGACGATCATCGTGTTCTCGTCCAGGCCGGACTTCTTGAGGAAGTCGAAGATGCGGCCGACGTGATGGTCGGTTTCGATCACGAATTCGCCGTAGCCGCCGCAATCGCCCTGGCCGTGAAACTCGGGCAATGGGCAAACCGGATAATGCGGCGAGGTGTACGGCAGGTAAACGAAGAACGGTTTTCCCTCCTTCGCGGCGGCGGCTTTACCGGACATCCACTCGATGGCTTTGTCGGTAAAACGCGTCAGGCACTGGTTGTCGATGAAGTCCGGCGCGACTTCCATGCCACGTGTCCCAACCACTCGCCGAGTTTCCTCGGGCGAGTTCTGATACGGAGGCTTGATGCGATAATCGACGTGTCGCTTGTTCGCCTTCTTGGCCGTGAAAACGGTCGGCGGAACTTTCGCGTGGCGGCCTTCGAACCAGGCGAGGACTCCATAATTCAGTGACGCCGGAATTCCGTAGAAGTAGTCAAAGCCCTTGTCGAGCGGCATGTCCTGAACGGGCTTGTTCCAGTCGCGGTTACCAGGATCACCGGGAAAGTCCATCCCGAGGTGCCACTTGCCGACCATCGCCGTTGCGTAGCCCTGATCCCGCAGCAGCGACGCCAGCGTCATCCGGCCATCTTCGATCAGACATTTGCCTTCAGCGACCATCACGCCCGTTTTCTTTGTCGTGCGCCAGCAATAGCGCCCTGTTAACAGTCCATAACGTGACGGAGTACAGACTGTGTCCGAACAATGAGCGTTCGTAAAACTGATTCCCTCCGCGGCCAATCGGTCGAGATTCGGCGTTTGAAACTTTGCATTTGGATTCAGGCAACTGGCATCTCCGAAGCCCTGATCATCGGTGTAAATCACGATGATATTTGGACGCTCGGCCGCCAGACACCACTGACCGCACACCGTGACGAGAGACACGGCAAGAAGTTGAAGAGTCGATATTCTGAACATGCTGTCTCGGTATCCACGGTGGGTTGAGGTTTACGAATGGCCCGACAGTTTCGCAGTGAGCGTGAATTCCTGAAAACATAACGCCGGTAGTGGTGTTCGAGGAGCGTGGGGACTGTATTCTCGACGCGTGATGTCGAGCAGTCTTCTGCATGACGGAAACTATCGACCTTCGCGACGACCGGCATCGTCTTCGCACGTCGAGCAGCCAAATAACCGAAGCAGATCTGAAGAAACGATCATGAAAATACAACTCCCCGTTCTCGTTCTCGCTTCGGTACTCGTGTTCTGCGGTGCGACTTCCGGTGCGGATCCGTCAGCGAAACAGTTGGCGAACTGGCTGAAACGCTTTCCGGCGGCTGACACGAATAAAGATGGGAAGCTCTCCGTTCAGGAAGCCAATAACTTCCGCAGGAAGATGCAGGAAGGTTCTGCCCAACGCAGCGCCAAGACGAGCTTCAAAGTCGATTCTGGCTGGGATGCTGAGCGGTTTCCAGAATTTGCGGTGGCTTATCGAACTCCCGCAGAAATCGCCGCGATCTATGAAAAGACACTCCGCAGCAATCAAAGTGCGGTGACGTCTTATCCCAAACCTGAAGACGGCTCACTGCGAATCGTGGGGACCGGCCACAGCTTCATGATGCCGGGCTATCAGACGTTTCCTTTGATTGCTCGCGCAGCCGGGCTGGATCCGCCGCCCTTGTTCACGCATACCGGCGGCGGAATGACCGGCAGCTCGCGGTACAAGTGGGAGCAGGAGAACGGCATCTTTCAGTTTGACGGCAAACCCGTTCCGAAGCTGCTGGCATCAATCGCGAACGCTGAATGGGACGCGATGATGTGGGGTCCGTACTTTCAGGATCGTCCGGAATACTATTCCTGCTGGATCGATTTCTGCCTGAAGTACAACCCGAAGATGAAGTTCTACCTCTCCGACGCGTGGCCGCAGCTTGACCAACTGGACGAGATTCCCACGACCGAAGCCGAGCTGACTTCCGAATTGTTCGTGCGGCTCGGAAAGGAAAAACACGCGACCTACGAAGCGTTGATCGGATCGCTCAACAAGAAGTATCCGGGCAAGGTATTCGTCCTGCCCACATCCGACGCGATGGTCCTGGCCGTTCAGGCCTACCACCGTGGAGAGCTGCCGGGCGTCGAAGGCGTCCACAAGTATGTCGGTAAGAAAGAACGTTCGTTGTGGCGGGATCGGCTGGGGCATCTTGGTCCGGGCTTCGGAAACCTGGAAGGCTACGTTTTCTACGCGACGATGTACGGTCGCTCGCCCGAGTTGATCGACGGCGACGTCCGTTTCAAAGGACAATCCGACTTTCCGAGCCGAGAACTCGACCGAGTCTTTCGGGAAATCGCGTGGCAGGCCGTCATCGGAAACCCGTTGTCCGGACACGCCGACAAGAATGGGGACGGGATTTCCGATGGTGGTGAGTAGCCGTTGGGAAGTCTTAGATCGAAGTATTGAGGAACCGACGTCAATAGATTCATCCGTAGCGTTACACCACGGGGTCATCATGAAACCAGCCGACTGCGCCGCGCGGCTTTGCTTCCTTTGGCCTTCAGCCGCTGCGGGCGAAAAGCCCAACATCGTCTACATCATCTGCGACGATCTGGGTTATGGAGCCGTCCATTGCCTGGCTCCGGAAACGAGTAAGAACCCGACTCCCAATGCCGACCGACTGGCTCAAACATCCGCCCCTGCCCGATTGAGAGCAGAAGATTTTCGAATTCCAAGACGATCTTCAGGGGCGCTGAGCAATCGTTGAATGATTCATTCAGGACAGCTTCGCAGCTTCTCCTGGAATTACAGGTCCAGAACTTCGCTCGCGTATTTCAAGCTGGTTCGGACATTGGCATCTTCCATCTGAAGTTGCTGCTCCATGGGAAGCTTGCTGATCGACTGCGACTTTGCCACGTGGCCTCGAACGAAACGTAACGTGCGTGCCAGGTCGGGGCCTGCCGCGTCCGGCACCAACTTCCAATACCGGTCTGTCAGGCACGGAACCTTCAAGGCATCGCGAGTGATGACTTCGAGTGAAAACCGGACCGCTGGTTTCTTTGCTCGCAGAATCGCAACGATCCGTCTCAGGTCAAAGCTGCCTTCGCCCAACGGGACATCTCCGAGCAGAAACCCTTCGTCGTACTCGGACAGCGACTGATCCTTGAGGTGAACGGAGAATGCGAACGGAGCGAGCGCTTCAATCGTTCCGTACAGATCATCGAGCAATGCGAAGCTGTTGCCAGTGTCGACGCACGCTCCGACGTACTGACTGCTGATTCGCTCCAGCAGTGCGACTCGGTCTTCAATACGCTGATCTTTGTGATTCTCAATCGCCAACGGAACTTTGTGCTTCTCGACGATCGGCACGGCCAGCTCGACCATCTTCTGTCCGCGTTTCTCGAACTCCTGAAATTCTGCGAACGTCTTGAACCGCTCGTAGCGACGCCCAGGAATGATGACCGTTCGAGCTGCCAGGGCACCGGCTTCTCGGGCCGTTCTTACTTCAGACTCGAATCGAGCAAGGTCTGATTTATCTTCCGGGGGCTTGACGATCGCCTCGATGTACATCCCTAACTCGCGCGCCCGCTCGTGCAGGTCGGCAGCGGCCTGCGACGTCATCACTCCAAGACTTACCTGGATCCCGCCTGCTCCCAACGACTGGCAGTGCTCGAGGAAATTTGTCGGTTCAAACAGGTCGAAATCCGGGTTCTGCTTCATCAACCTGCGTCGACGAATGCCACAGTCGAAAATGACGACGCCCATACCGGTGATCGGAGGTTTCCTGGCCGCCTCAGCCGCTTGGGTAGAAGACCCTACTCCCGCACCTAAAGCCGTCAGTCCGGCGAGGGCGTTGCGTCGAGTCATCCGGAGGTTCGTGTGCATTTTCGTAGTTCCCATCGTTTGAGTCGCCGCTGATGATGGCGACGTCGCGTCAGCGCAGCAACGAATCGAGCGTCGCCGCAACGTCGGCGGCCGCTGTTGGTTTGCCGAGCGCTTTCATGGCTCGGCTCATGTCGAGTAGCCGGCCGGTGTCTGCGAGCAATGGTTTCAGTTCTGATGCAAGCTCGATTGGTGCGAACGAGCGATCCGGCGGCGTAACGATCGCTGCCGCATTCGCGTCTGCAAAGAGTTGAGCATTTTTGGTTTGGTGATCGTCTGCGGCGGTCGGGTAGGGGATCAGGATGGCTGGAATTCCGACCGCAGCCAGTTCTGTAAGCGTTGACGCGCCCGCGCGAGCAACAGCGAGAGTTGCCGTTGCCAGACGCGTCGGCAGGTCGGAAAAGAACGGAGCTACTTCGTGGGCGATACCGAGCTTCGAGTAGAGGCCGCGAGCAGTCTCTGCGCCTTCAGGTCCGGTCTGATGGACGATCCGCCAACCGGCCAGTTCTGTGGCCAACTGCTCAACGGCGTTGAGGATCGAATCGTTGACCTGTCGCGAGCCGAGGCTCCCGCCGAGTACCAGCAGCGTCGGAGGGGTGAGTGGAAGCGGATGATCCGAGATCGCGAGTTGCCGGATCTCTTCGCGGAGCGGGTTACCGGTCAGGTATGAAACGGCGCGTCGAGGCAGGTGTTGTGCTGACTCTTCGAAAGTCAGGCAGATCGGATGCCACCTCGACAGCCAGCGATTTGCTTTTCCAGGGACAGAGTTCTGTTCAAGCAACAGGCTCGGTACGGCGCACCATTTCGCTGCTACCGCGAATGGGACGCTCGCAAATCCGCCGAGCCCTATGATTGCTGTCGGGCGGGCCTGACCGATCTCTCGACACGCTGAGCGGAAGGCTTGCCAGTGAGTCCGCAGAAAACCAAACGGTCGTCGTTTCAAAGCGTTCAGCGGGAATGTTTCGCAGACCGCGTACTCGAAGCCGGTTGGTTCGAGCATTTGACGCTCGACAGGACGACCGGAACCAACGAAGCGAATCCGGCAGTCAGGCTGTTCGCGTCGCAATTGTTCCGCGACGGCGATGCCCGGCGCGAGATGCCCGCCGGTGCCGCCTCCAGCGAAGATGTACAGAGGCGGCGGCGAGGGCGACTGCGTGTCGGTTTGATCGCTCAATGAAACTCGTAGGTCTTGCCCGGTTCGCCGATTTCGACGTTCGGCAGGTTTAACTCGGTCAGTTCCTTCTTGATCTGCTCGTCAAACGCCGTCTTGATATGGATCGCGATGACGCGTGCCGGTTGAGTGAGTTTTTGCAGCTCTCCAGCGAACATTTCCGGAGTGAGGTGCATGGCCTTCTCGGCAAGCCAGCCCATGTGATTCGGGAAGCTGGATTCAAGGAAGACGGCCTGCAGGTTTTGCTGTTCGTTGATGACTTCCCAGATTCGATTCGTTGGGTTCGTGTCGGAGACGATGGCGATTGCCGCTTCGTCGTCTTCAAGAATGAACCCGACTGCCGGGACGATATGGTCGAGTGCGACGGGCGTTATTTTGACGCCGTCGACTTCGACCGTCGTCTCGCTGTGGATTTCCTGCATCTTCAGGAAGGGCGTTTCTTCGCCGGAGAGGCGGATCATGTCCGGCCAGATGCGTTCGTTAAAGACGTGCTTCTGCAGGCAGTCCAGGACGTCTGCATTGCCGTAGACCATCGGGCATTCCGGACTTGGCACGTAAACGTTGTCGATAAAAATCGGCAACGAGGCCAGGTGATCCGTGTGCGAGTGCGAAATGAAGACATGCTTCACCTTCTTCTGCACATCGAGCGGCGACACGAACCCGATACTCCCCGCATCGATCACGATCGAGTCGTTCACGATGTAAGAAGCCAGAATTTGTTGCCGCGGTCCATGCCCGACCGACGACTCGACCAATGTGATTTTCACGAGACTTACCCGTCCTTCCGAATGTGGTGCTGCCGCACGGGTACCTTGTTTTGTGTGTTGGCTATTTGCTCGTCATGTGAATGACGCCGCTCCAGTCTGCGGGCGGTGCGTTGCCATTTTTGGTGACGAAGTCCGTCACGAATTCTTTCGCTTTATCGTCAGCCGAAATCCCGTTGAACAGTTCGGTTGATTCCTGCCAGTTTCCGCCCATGAACGCGTTGACGGCTTTCTCGTACAACTCGATTGATTCGTTACCGATTGTGTTGTCCATCGACGCGGGGGGCAGAAGTTCGAACACGGTCATGTCCGTCTTCATCCCGACCGGCCTGACTCGCGCGAGCTTTCGGCACCGGAGATCGTCATCGTCCAGTTTCTCGACAAAGCTGGCGGTCATTTCGTCAATGACGATTGACGCTTTCAACTGCTTGCTCATCGTCTCAAGACGGGCGCCCATGTTGACGACGGGGCCGAACGCTCCGACTTTAATCTGCTCGGTCGTCCCGATGCGGCCAGCGATGGCGCGACCATGCGAGATTCCGATACCGACACTGAATCCGCAGAGTGGACTTTCGGGAGAGTTCATCGCGGCGCGGAATGCCTGGTGAATATGAATCGCGGCGCGGCAGGCGGCGACCGGGCCTTCTTCACTGTCGCCAGGCCAGCCCCAGAAGCCAAGTGCGGCGTCGCCCTGGAAGTCAGCGATGACTCCGTCGTATCGAATGATGCCGGCAGTCATGACTCCGAGCGCTTCGCTGACTCGGTCGAGCAACTCGCGAAGGTTGTCTTTCGCCTCTTCTGATTTCTTCGAGAATCCGCGGACGTCACAGAACAGGACGGTGATGTCTTTTTCGCACGGCGCGAGAATGTCTTCGGTGCCGGCGGTGCGGATGGCTTCAATGACGGCTGGCGAAAAGAATTGAGCAAGTCCGGCCTGTTGCGATTCCAGCGTTTTGACCTGTCGGATCGAGCCGATCAGGTCGCAGATCAGTTCCGTGAATCGAAGGTCGCCCTTGAGATCCGTCTCGCCGATGGCCGACGCACCCGGCGCTCCGAACTGCCCCGAAACATACAGCGCCCACCCTTGTGAATGTTCGCCCTTGAAGGGAATGCAGAACGCCCAGTCGAGGCTGCCGGTCACGGTGAACGCTGGATTGGAATCGTCAGTGTCCTGCCAGATGTGAAGGATGCCTTCGGCGCGATCGATTGCGGCGGCGATAAGCCTGCGACTTGGACTGAACCTGCCGATGTCGTCGCGGCGGCTGTCCCACTGCATCATCAAGGGTTCATCTTCGACCGTCATTTTCGGTGGGTAGCGGACACACGCCGCCGCCTGGGCATGCGGCATCGCGTCGAGCATGACCTTGATGGCGGCCTGAGCGAGTTCTTTATCGGTGCGAGTTGCGGAAATCGCATCCGGCAATCTGGCGAGAACGTCCAGCCGCTCTTCCGCATTCTGAAACTTGAATGCCTTCAATGCTTCAGGGCCGAACGATTGTTCTTCGAGGTGCGAAGCCGACATTCCATCGTCAAGGCCGACAGCCACCAACTGAAACATCGTCTGCCCGATGCGGAATCCCTGACCCGGCGAGATGTTGAATTCGCGAGTGTCGACTTCGTTCAGGTAGACCGGGTTGCGAGCCGCGTCCAGTCGCTTAACGCCGATCGACTGGCCCTTCAACGTGATCTCGCAGTGCTCACGCGAAATCAGCAGATCCCATGGAACTGCCCAACCGCTGCGAGGTGCCCGCCCAATGCGAACGATTTCGTCGGCAGGGATCTCGCGTCGCCATTGCTGGTTGGCTTCGGGGCCGTTGACCATCAACTCCAACATCTGAGATGAGTCCCCACTGTATTAATAAGGTTCGTGGCCCGGAAGCAGGCGTTAACAGGAGCGATCCAAACAGAAATCCAGAGCTTTCCGATGGATAGCAAAGGCAACCAGTTATCTGGCAACCGTGACGTCAGTATCTGAGAACCGGTCAACCGGTCAATCAAATTCAACCGGTCCCACAAATTCAATTTGGATCGGTGAAAGATGATACTTCGAACTTTCCGTAGAGGCACGTTGCCCCATCAAACAGCCGCATTCCGATCGACCAAATTATCGTAACAGTCCTTCGTCACTGACTTTGGGGTGCCATCGATCGTACCTGAAGTCGCCAAAACCCATCAAGAACAGAAGTTTCCGCTCGCGACTCGTCTTCAACTGTGAAAATTCGCCGGACAATTGCTCCTGAAAAACTGGTCCGCGCACTGTCTGATGCGACTCAACGGTCCCTTCATCCGGAACTTCTGCCCGATCCGATAACTTCGACTGATCCGCCACCTTCGCCCCATTCGGAAACTTTTCGCGACCGGGAAAGTTTCTCAAAGGTTTCGTCCGATACCAATGAACGTGGGACCGTATCTGGTCCTCAGGCTCTAAGTGCGTTTCGGCGACCGCTGGGTATCAACACACAGCAGCAGTAGCGGTCATCGCGATGTCATCTGGCTTGAGGCCGTGGTTTCTTCGGCGGGTTTTCGGACGTCGGTGCTTCATCGTAAGAAGCTCGGGGTTCTCCACGAATTCTGGCTGACACTCCACAGGTCGGTGAATGTTCCAACACCGATTCCGCAATGCGATTTCACAGTTCGACTACGTTTGTCCGGCTTCCCCAGTCGGACCAATGGATCCGATGTGCATGGAGGTGACGCATCTCGTCTCATCGATTGACTGAGGGTCCCCAAAAATGACTTTTGACAATGTTTCTGCGACCACCGAACTCATCACAGATCGGCGGTCTGCAAGCCGACGCATTTCCAAACAATCCGTAGCAACGGCTCTGGATGTTGAACTGGAATCGTCGGACGAAGAAGGACGACGCGAACCGCTGCCGGAACGCCGCACCAAAGTGGAACGGCGTCGGCAGATTGATCCAACAACCTGCGAGCGTGACTACGGCGATGCCGAAGTCGAATTCATGGGAGCAATGGACAATTACAAGCGGCGAAGCGGTCGACAGTTTCCGACGTGGAGCGAGGTACTGGAGGTACTTCACAGCCTCGGCTACCGAAAGGTGGCGGAACCTGTCGAAATTGAACTCTGAACGCAGAGTTCGACAGCCGAATTACGGAGACGGGGGCGGTGAGGCCACACCGCCCCTTTCTGCGTATCGGAAGTTCGGCCGACGGCTTGAACTTAGCTGTAGGGTGGGCATTGCCCACCAATTGTTCCACGTTTGATTTGCCAATGACTGGTGGGCGGTGCCCACCCTGCGGCGTCCTCACGGGATACTCTCAGCGAGCCACCAGCGTAATCGCTCGCCGAGTAATCTCCTGCCCGCCGCTGCGGACGATGAGGAAATACTGGCCGGGCAAAAGCGACTCCGGCAGGACGAACGCGTAGCTCACGCGGAGCATGCTGCGGTCGGCGACCTGGCCAACTCGATCAATGATCCGCCCGTCGCCGTCGTGGAGGTTGCATTCGATCCACATGTCCTCGTGCGGCGGATTCAGCGTGCACTGTGCGACGATCGGATCTCCGTGACGGAAGACATCTTTCCGGTCCATCAACACATCGCCCAGCATGTCGGAGCCGATGTTGAATGAAAGATACTTGTCTGTTTCGCGGATTCGTTCTGACTGACCAAGCATCGGAACGACCTTCGCCGGATCGAGTTCTTTCAGCGGCCAGGCACCTTCGGCACGCCGAGCTCCCATTGGATCGAGCTGGTATTCGACGCCGACGCCGCCAAACGTCACGAACAGAACAACGGCGCCGAAGACGAGCGAAGCCTGTCGCGGACTGACTTCAGGAATCGCCCGACCAATCGATTCGCCCAGTGATCGGAATTTTGTCAGCAGCCGATTGCCTCGCTGCTCAAGACGTTTGAAGAACGCCGCGAATCGCTGAACGTCTTCTTCGTAGAGAAACGAAGCGTAGACCGAGAAACAGACCAGCGGGAAAATGTAGAGCCCCAGCAGAAACGTCGTCCCAAGGTGAAAAAAGATTCCCAGTCCAATCATGATCGAGCGGTTCCAGCCGCGCCACGCGATAAAGACGAAGAGCACTTCCCACAGAATCGTGATGTACGCCGACACGACTAGCGTTGCCGGATAGAACGACAGGTACTCGCCGACCGGATTCGAGTTGTTGACGTTGGTCATCAGCCAGTGCAGCATCTGATCGCTGCTGAAGAAAGCCGGAGTGTGCATCTTTGTGAAGGCCGCACCCAGGTAGACGATCCCAATCATCAACTGCATCAATCGCCGTGGCCACACGGCGTAACGTTGAGGCTTCAACAGCTCGGGATCATCCACGCCGCTGCGCCGCAGAGCGCGTCGCTTCAGAAAGCTGTCGATCGACCAGACGCTTCCGCCGTTGGACAGCGAAAGGATCAACAGCCCGTGAGCCGCGATGGCCGAGTACTTCGTCAGCGTCGACAGGCAGTCGAGCAGATTCAGATAGGTGTAAAGGACGAGCGAAACGACAAGCGACAACCGCGTGCACCAGCCGAGGCTCGATGTCAGCAAAGTCAGCACCAGCAGAGTGGCCAGTCCGACGGCCATCGGACCGCTGGGGACCGGCAGAAAGTTGAAGTAGCCGTAATTGTCGGCGAGTGGTGCCGCGGCGCCGTCGAGCGAAAACAGCTCGCGAGCGTGAATCCAGCGAGGCACCATCACCAGCAA
>JBLFXD010000044.1:0-16600 GCA_047611045.1 Planctomycetaceae bacterium
TCGCGAAACTTACGACTCATCCGTGAACCCGTTCAACAACAAAAAGAATGCCCGGTCAACTGAGTCCCGAATACACCATCCCCAACACGAAATCCAGGTCGAAACAGGTATCCGGACACGCTGCTAGAGTGGACAATAGGCATACCGATCTGCGGGGGCTCCGGTTGCTTGCCAACCGAGGCGGTGTAGCCGCACGAGGTTTTGGTTGAGCCAGGCCGTCTTCGAAGACCTCCTGTCGCTGCGCGACCGTGATTGCAAGCAATCACGGCCACCCGACTTAGAGACAAAGTGTCGGTGACCGAGGCTTCGTTCTATTTGTAAGGCCGCATGTTCCGTTGCTGCCGTTCTCGGTTGACGAGTGTCATCGCGCGGGGTTCGTGTCTGTGCAGGCGGATGATTTGTGAGGTCGTGGCGTGAAGTTCCTCGGTGGCTGTGCTGACGTTTTTTCAGTTGCAGGCGACGAGTCGGGGCTCTCCGGAGTCGGTCAATCCTCAAGCGAAGTGAGCAGGCGTTTGGGGGCGATGAGTCGGAAGCTGCCGACGAGGAATTGTTCGATTTCTTCCCAGTCGTCGAACACGTTGGGGTCGATGGCGACCCAGCCGTCGCCGGGGCGGCTGTAGGGGGCCTTCTCGATGCCAGGCCCTTTCATCAGCATGACGGACTCGTTGGGCTCCATTTTCAGGCCGAGACTTGGTCGGCCGGCGTTCTCGCTGCAGCCGCAGAAGATCTTCTCGCCGACTCGGAAGTGCGGCTTGCCCCAGGTGAGAGTCTCTTTGGTTTGTGGTAGGGCCAGGCAGATGCCCCGCAGTTTCTCAAGCACCTCGTCGAAGCTGAGGCCGCCTTCAAGGTCGGCCAGATTCAGCTCGACGGATTCTCGCAGCCAGTGGCGGATTGGCAGCTGCTCAACAGCGTCGATCGACTTCACTTTGACAAACCGATGTCGGTCACTGTTTCCTTCCAGCAACCGACCATCGTCCGTCAGGACTGGCCCTCGCATGAAGTAGACGTTGCAGCGATTCGTCAGCGGCTGGATCCAGCACACGTCGGCGGATGTCCGATACATAGCCATCGGTCGCTGCCCGCCGTAGAAGCTTTCCTGGGCATCCGGCAATTCTTCCAGCACGACATCACGCAGCGCATTGGCAATTGTCTGGACGGGTTTTGCACATCCCTTGATCACGCCGCCGAAGCTGCGAGGCGTTGACGATGCTGTCTCCTTTTTGGCCATCTGTCTGAGTCCGCGTGTGAGGTTGAGTGGCTAATCAACTTTGCGAGGTCACCAAGCAAGTTAAGTCGAAGGAGTTTCGCAGGGTAGCCTGGCGAGAACGACGAATCGTCCTGCGTCCTCAATTTTGCCCGTTGTAAAACATCGGAGGCTACGCCTGAGAATCGGCAGACTCCTGTTGCCTGGCCGGTTGACGCGTCGTACGCTGACTTCGGATGCTGCCGGGCACGAATTGGCCTCAACACAAAGGGACGGGCGATGTCGTTCTTTTCGATGTTCAGCGTGATGATTGTTGCCGGCGGTTTGTCCGGGCTTCCGATGGGGCTCCCTCCGGCTGAACCCGACGCGAGGATGTCGCGAGTTGCTCCCGAAGAATGCCTGCTCTACGTGTCCTGGAGCGGAATGGCTGAGCCATCGGCCGACAGCGCGAACCACACTGAACGACTGCTGGCCGAGCCTGAAGTTCAACGGTTTATCAAAGAGGTCACCGATCGTCTGACTACCGCATTGAAGCAGGGGGCGGGACAGGGTGAGAACGCTCGCCGCGTCGCTGACATCACGCCGAAGATCCTGAAGCAGATCGCCGTGAATCCGACAGCCTTCTTTGCCGGCAAGTTCGGGTCCGGGCCGGCAGGGATGACCGTTCCCGTTGGGCTTGTGGTGAAGGTCGGCGAAGGCGTTGGCGAGTTTGAGAACGACCTGCTGACCATTCTCGAAATCCTGACCGACGCACCAGTTCCTGACGCTGTCGACGGAGTCCGCACGCTGATCACTCCACCGGGCATTCCAAAAATTCAATGGACCGTTTCGGACGGCTACTTCATTCTGGGAGTCAGCGAAGGGACCGTCGCTCAGATTCAGGAACGCATGGCCGGGTCGTCAAGTCCCGAATGGCTGGCGGCTGTGCACAAGCGGTTGCCGGTTGATCGAGTTGCGTCGGTCACGTTCATCAATACGAAAGAGATCATGGCTGCGGCTCAGCCGTTTCTCGCACCGCTTCTGATGTCGCGAGGTCCGGACGCTGGCAACCCGTTGGACGCCCTCGGGCTGACGAATCTTGAATCGGTGGTCAATGTCACGGGGCTTGGTGAAACGAATACGGTGAGTCGGACATGGTTCAACGTGAACGGAAAGCCGACCGGCATGCTGGCGATGTTTGATGCTGAACCGCTTAAAGCGGATGACTTCGCGGAGATCCCGGCGGACTCAACAATCGCCGTCTCCTTGAAGCTCGATCCAGTGAAAACTCTCGATCGACTCATCTCACTGATTGACCTGTTCGAACCCGGTGCGTCCCAGCAAGTCCGCCGACAACTACAGCAAATCGATGGCGAAATCGGCTTCAGCATCACCGGCGATCTGCTTGGTTCGTTGGGGGATTCGTGGAGTGTGTATCACTCCCCGAGTGAAGGCGGAGCTGTGTTCACCGGCTGGACGGCGGTTGCTGAGGCTCGGAATCCTGAAGCTTTGCGTGCGGTGACGACGACGATCTTCGAACAGGTTAACCAGTTTGAGGAGATGCAGAAGGCTCGCGGTGGGCGACTAAACATGGTCGGCGTCAGAACAATGACGGTGGGGAGCAACGCCGTTCACTTCCTGAATTTCATCGGCGAAGAATCTCCGGTTGCTCCGGCATGGTGTGTGACGGATAAGCACCTGGTCATCTCGCTGTTTCCGCAGGGCGTTGCCGCGTTCCTTAACCGTGAGGAAGGAACGAAGACTCTGGCCTCGTTGCCGCACATTCAGCAGGCACTTGCCGCTGATCGTCCGCCAGTGAGCCTGGTTCATGTTGATTCAAAGACCGTCTGTCGATCCGTGTACCCGCTGGCTTTGATCGGAGCGAACTTTCTGTTCTCAGAGCTGCAGCGGGAAGGCGTCGATCTCAATATTTCTGTCATGCCGGACGGCGAGACGATTACGAAACATCTTCAGCCGGCACTCACGACGGTGACTAGCGGAGAGGATGGGATCGAAGTCGTATCGACGAGAACGCTTCCCGTCAGCATTGGCACAGGATCGACGATTCTGCCGTCGATTTTGATGCTTGGTACATCGAGGTCGGGGATGACTCGATTCGGGCAGTCGACGAGTACCGGTCTGCTCGACGTGCTGTCTCCCAGGCGTGCTCAACGGTCTCAGGCGACTAACAACCTCAAGCAGCTCGGCATTGCGATGCACAACTTCCACGATGCCTTCCGCAGTTTTCCGTCTACCGCAGAGAAAGACAAAGATGGCAAGCCGTTGCTTAGTTGGCGAGTTCGACTTCTGCCCTTCATCGATCAGGGGCCGTTGTTCAAAAAGTTCCACATGGACGAGGCCTGGGACAGTCCTCACAACAAAGAATTGATTAAGCATATCCCGCCGATTTACCGAACGCCCGGCAGCAATGCCGCCGCTGGAAAAACGAACTACGTGGGACTGCGTCACGAAAAGGCAATCTTCCACGATGGCGAAGGCACGCGAATTCGTGACATCCGTGACGGAACAAGCAACACGATCATGATTGTCGAGGCCGACGATGACCACGCGGTGATCTGGACGAAACCAGACGACCTGGAATTCGATGAAAAGAAACCACACGCCGGACTGGGCAAACTTCGCAAGGACGGATTCCTTGCCGCCATGTGTGACGGATCGGCGCATTTTATTCCGTCGACAATCACTCCAGCGACGCTCGTCAAACTTGTCTTTCGAAACGACGGCCAGCCGATCGATTTCAACGAGTTCCGCGCGGGCGCCATTCGCCAGCGACGTCACGCATCAGATGCGGTCGCGGCTGAGCCAGAATCACTGGAGGCGGCTCAAGAGTGACTCGGGTTCCGGTCGGTCGTTGATCGCTAAAGCCTCTTTCTTCGGAATGCACGTCAGCGCTGAAAGTACAAACATAACCACCGGCGAGAACGCGATATACGACCGATGATGATTGAACAGCCAGTGGGAGCCTTCGATCACGAAGGACATGAGCCCGAGTAATGAGAGAACCAGTCCGACGGTGCCGATGACACGTCGACCGTCTCGACGCTGCAGGTCAAAGGCGACAGCTCCTGCACCAAACGCCGCCAGATAGGTCAGAACCTGCGCAAGCGAATAATCGGAGACGTACTGAAATCCGAACCCGCTCCGAAAGGCGTATTGGAAGTAGCAGAACTCCCAGTTCCCTTCGCCAAAGAAGAACGTAACCGCGGTAAAGTTCGTGGCAGCAAGCGCGAGCAAAACCGCGTGCACAGCGAGGGTTGGACGCATGAGACTCTCCGAGAAGGAACGGGCCGTACCGCCGCATTCGCTCACACGTTCACGATATTTGCAGAAATCTCGGCGCAGGCCGAAGAATCCCGGATTGAGCATCGCATCACCCAGGTTCAGCGATTGCGACTTTCGCTGAACTCACGTGGCAGCGTCCGAGTCTTCTTCTTCAGACGCCGCGGCAATCTGCGGATGGTGAGAAGCGGGACCGTTCGCAGCGACGATCGACGTCACTCCGGTTCCGAAACCGCTTAACCCGTTGAACCATTGCTGCTCGCCGGTCAACGGATTCAGACTGTAGGTGTAGCCGCAGGCTGAAACGATCAGCTGCTTGTCATCGACCAGAAGCAACGAGACGTACTGCCAGCCCTTCTTCGCCTTCCACTCCCAGACGAGGTCGCCAGTTCTGCGATCGAGAGCTGCGACACGTTTGTTAAACCCAAGAAAAACCAACTCGCTCAGGGCAACTGCCATCACCATTCTCCATTTATTGTGTCCTGGGGCCGCATTTCGAGATGCCAGCAAGCTTTAGAGTTACACGGCACCTCGCCCTTTCTGGCGAGCGGTAGCTGTCAGACTTCCGGATTTCCAATGGTCCATGCCTTCGGCGGATTTTCAGGGCCAGCGGACTGACGTCCGCCGCTCGCCTTCACGACGTGGAGCGTGCATCGGATCATCTTCTCTCCGGTCGCAGAAGTTTAGGAACGATACCAGCTTCGGCGGTATCGACCCAGGCGACGGTTGAATGCCTCATCCGATGCCGGTTGAGGATCACCCTTCACGGTGCAGCAACTTTGACAGCGCAGCGAAGTCGGGTTTGCCGAGAAAGAAGTCCGGCATCAGCGGAACGCCGGGTGTCATGGCGTACTGATCGAAGTTGGTAACGCCGGACTCCGAGAGCACTTCGGAGTCGATGAAGAAGTTGCCGGTGCATTCTCGACTTTCGCGCGTCAGAATCTCGTGAGCGGCGTCGGCGACGATTTCCGGTTTTCGGCAACACTGGACTGCGGCTTCGCCTCCGAGCAGGTTGGCGACGGCGGCGGTGGCGATGCCCGTTTCCGGCCAGAGTGCGTTGACGGCGACTCCTTGTCGGGCGAATTCCTGAGACAGACCGAGCACGCACAGGCTCATTCCGTACTTCGCCATTGTGTAGGGTAGCGTGCCGGCGAACCAGCCTCGGTCCATGTCGATCGGCGGGGCCAGACACAGGATGTGCGGGTTCGATGATTTCAGGAGATGCGGCAGGCAGAGCTGACTCGCCAGAAACGTCGCGCGAGTATTCACCTGATGCATCAGGTCGAAACGTTTCATCGGAGTCTGCAACGTTCCCGCCAGAAAGATCGCACTGGCATTGTTGACGAGAACGTCGATTCCACCGAAACGTTCGACAGTTTGAGCGACGGCTGCTTCAACCTGTTCGTCGTTGCGAAGGTCGCACGGCACGGCGAGAGCTTTTCCGCCGGCCGCTTCGATTTCTTCGGCCGCCGAGAAGATCGTTCCCGGAAGACTCGCGTGCGGCTCAGTCGTTTTTCCGAGGATCACAACGTTGGCACCGTCGTGGGCGGCTCGAAGGCCGATGGCCTTGCCAATGCCACGCGTTCCGCCGGTGATCAGAACCGTGCGGTCTTCCAGCGTTTGATTCACAGTGTTCTCCAACGAATTTTCTGAAGGGGAACGCAGAGTTCGCCGAGGACTCGCAGAGAAAAATAGAGAGTTCTCCTGTTCCTCTGCGTTTTTAACCTCTCCGGTCTCTGCGTTCAAAACGTCCGGTCAGACGATTCCTGGAATCGGCTGCGAAGTTTCGAGCAGGCTCATCAGGTCGCGGGGGACTCCGCGGTTGAGGCGGAGTTCGGCGACGTCGAAAAGTGAGTGCATCACCGTTCCGAAGACCTGAGAGATTCCGACCGGGTCGCTTGTCGGGACGTCGTTCTTGCGGGATGCCTGACCGATGGCTTGTCCCTGGTTGATGCCGCCTCCGGCGAAGGCCAGTGTGCAGAGGTTAGCCCAATGGTCGCGGCCGCCTCGTGAGTTGATCTTCGGAGTGCGGCCGAAGTCGCCGCCGATGACCAGCAAGACGTTGTCGAGCATGCCTCGATTTTCGAGGTCTTCGATAAACGCCGATACTGCCTTGTCGACCGGATGGCCGAGCATTTTCATGCCGCGTTCGATGCCGGGGTTGTTGGTATCTTCGTGCATGTCCCATCCGGCGCTGTGGACGGTGACGAATCCGCAGCCAGCTTCAATCAGACGCCTCGCCGTGAGGAAATGCTGACCGAGATCGGAAGGCCTGAACTTCTTTTTGCCGATCATGTAGCCGCTGGTGTCGTACCGCTCGACGAGCTTCGGATCTTCTTTCGACAGGTCGAAGGCTTCCGACGCGCTGCCGAGCAGCAGGTCGTACGCCTGCTGTGTGTAAGTGCTGACGACGTCCGATTGGAAATCGGCCTGACGCCTCAGTCGTCCGAATTCGGCCAGCAGGCTGCGACGATCGTCGAACCGGGATGCGTCCAGGTTGAGCTTCAGGTTTGCCGTCGCGTCTCCGCCGCCTGACGGATTGAAAGGAGCGTACGAGCTGCCGAGCGAATTTGGTCGCGAGCCCTTTTCGATTCGCTTCGTCTCGTTGTGATATTGCGGGTCGACTTCCTTTGAGAGAAGCAGCGTGTTGGTCGGCATGCCGGTTTCGGGATGGTTGGCTCCTCGGAGCCGCGAATAGGCCGCGCCCATTCCGAAGCCTTGCGCTCCCTGGCCGGTCGGATCGGTGCCGCCGGTGAGCATGTGGACGATGGCCTGGACGTGCCCGCCGTTCGAATGTTGAAACGACCGCACGACCGCCATCTTGTCGGCGTGCTTTGACATCAGCGGGAATGTCCCGCCGAAAGCAACGCCCGGCACAGACGTCTGCACATCGCCCGTCACGCTGCAGTACGGAGACGGGGCATCCATATTTGGATTGAACGTCTCGATGTGACTCGCGCCGCCGGACAGAAACAGATACACGACGGAGCGGTCTCGCAGAAAGCTCGAACTTTGAGCGTTCGCTTTCTGTTCAAGCAACCACGGCAGCGACAACCCGCCGAGTCCGAGCGCGCCCGCGCGAAGGAAGTCCCTGCGGCAAAGGCCGGAACAATCTCGCTGAGTGGTGTTGCTGCCGAATGTGAGCATTTCAGAGTCTCTCCGACGAATTCCGTGAGACATCCATCGTGGCTTGAAACATCATCGTCCGGCAACCCGAACCGACTTCGAGATTTTAATGCCGGCCTTCAGATCGTTCCCGACCGAGCCCGTTTCTTCGTGTCCTTCGCGACCTACTGTTTCATTTTTATTCGAGTTTGAACAGAAGGTCTCGAAGGACGCGAAGGATTGAGAGGGGTTTAATTGGCCGCAAAACAGCACAAACGACGCAAAAATTAAGAAGGTCTTTTGTGCTTTTTTGTGGCTAGTCCTTCAGAGAACTTTCCCAGTGGGGTGACTCTGGAAGTGGTGTCGTTGACGTTTTGACGCTCAATTAACAGCCGGGTACGCGGCGACTCTCAGGTTGCGGAACGAGAGGTCTGTTGTCGGGTCGTGGCCCTGGAGGCTGATCGGGCCGGCTTCTGTTTTTGAGCCTCGGCGAGGGTTTGCGTCGGCGGGGCGGGTGTCTTCCCAGTCGGTCACTTGAAAACCGTTGACCCACGCGGCGATGCGAGAGCCGTGGGCGATGAGGGTCATGGTGAACCACTCGTGATCGTTCGGGACGACCCAGCGTGCTTTGGTGCGACGGAAGATTGCACCGGTGCCGGCGTTGTCTTTTGGCTGAGTTCGATCGTCGTTGGCGAAGACATTTTCGATTTGAAGTTCGTAGCCGTGTGAAGGAGCTTCTTCGGTGCCGGGGATCAGGCGGAAGAAGACTCCACTGTTGAGGCCGTCGCCGTTTGTCTTTGCTTCGAACTGGAGAACGAAGTCGGACCACGCGTCGTCAGATTCCAGGAAGCCTGGCCCGTTGCTGACTGAGATGGCTTCGTCGGCGACTTTGAATTCACTTTTTGAGCCGGGAACAGGGTGCCAGCCAGAAAGGTCTTTTCCGTTGAAGATCGACTTTGTGCCGAGAGGTTTGACGACGACGTTTCGAAAATTGACAAGCCCCGCGTTTTTCTGCAGACCGATCCGACCGCTTGTCAGCAGGTTTTCGGTTTCGTCTTTGAAGTCGAGCACGGCTTCGCCATCGAGGCTCGCGGTGAAGTGGTTGCCTTCGACTTTGATCACCGCCGTTCGCCACTTTTCTTCGCCGAGCGATTTCGCAATCGGTTCGGTGCGGCCGACCAGGCTGCCGGTTCCGAACTGGTCACGTGAGTCGAAAATGTTGAACTCGTAACAGTCTTTGGTGGGGTTTGTCGGTTCGGGGGCACATCGCAGGAAGATGCCGCTGTTGCCGCCTTCCGAAATCCAGTAGTCGCAGCGAAGTTCGAAGTCGGCAAACGGGACGGTCGTCAGCAGCAGGCCGGGTTCGCCCTGACTGGCTTCGATCAGGCCGTCGTCGGTGACGTGCCAGTCGACATCGTTGCTCGGTGTCCAGCCGGCGAGCGTCTGTCCGTCGAAGAGCTGAATCCAGCCGTCTCGGATTTCGTCCTCAGACAGCAGTAGCTTCGGCTTGCCATTAAGTGGCAGCGATTCCGGGCCTGGTTTCGCTTTTGGTTTGGCTGCCGGCTTCGGCTCTTTCGCTGCGGCTTCGTTTGTGTCGACCGTCGTCGTTGCTGGCGATCCGGCAGGCCCGGCCTCTGGAGTTTCAGAACCGCAGCCGCTCAGGCTAACGACGCCGGAAGTCAGGAAACTCAGCAGCAGGAACGTGGCGGCACGATTCATAACGTCGGTCTCTTACATGATGCATAGTAGATTCATTGAAATAGTAACCCGAAGCGTCAGCGAGGGATGTTATTCATGATTCGCTTAGCGGAGCCCCTCGCTGACGCTTCGGGTTACCACAATCGGGGCGTTCGAAAGCGAAACTGGCGGAGACTGTAGCGTGAGTTGGAGCGGGTTGACAAAGCGCCGGGGCGTCGTCAAAACAGCCGCGCTCGCAGGTCGTTTGAAGATGCGATCGTCGCTCGAAACATAAATTCGATGAGCGGTCATTAGAGCCTTGTTTGCATTGATCGGGATCGGTTGTCCTCCGCGAGACGTTGAGTCATCAGCCGCCCTTCCTTAAAAGCGTCATCATGACGCGACCACCTCGGAGAGTTTGAGTTATGAGTGGACCCATCGTCCGAACCGGCACGACGCCAGAATTCTGGGCCAACTATGACCAGGTCTTTGGCAACAAAAACGCCAAAAAGAAAAAGGCCACGGAAAAGAAAGCCGCCAGCAAGGTGAGCACGAAGAAGGCCGCTGTGAAAAAGAAAGCGGCTACGAAGAAAGCGGCTACGAAGAAAGCGGCCAAAAAGAAGAAGTAGAGATCGCGTTGAGCGATGGACTGCTTGCTTGAGTTGAAATCAGAACGCCCGGCGACTTGAAAAAGTTGCCGGGCGTTTTTTTGTTCGGCAGCAAGTAATTCAGCCACGGATGCACACGGATTTTTCAGGACGTCATCCGTGCTGATCCGTGTGCATCCGTGGCTGAATTCCGAGACGCTGACGGCGTTTGCTGGATCAAGCTTCCAATTTTCGACACGAAGCCAAGGAGTCCACCGAGGGGACAGAGCTGAGAGTTCTTTCTCAGTGATCTCGGTGTTCTCTGTGGCTTAATTTGCATGGAAACTCTTGCGGCTGCGCCGCCCCGGTTGCGCAGCCGCGGCCACCCTATGTCGAATTGGGTAAGCGGTTTGACGGTCGAATTGAGGGCGGTGATACTCGGCGGTGATCGTTTTTGAACTCGCAGCCGGAGATTTGACTCGTATGGTTTTCTTTGCTCATCGCCGAATCCGAAGTTGTTTTTCTGTTCTGGCTTTGGCCGTTGGTTGCCTGGGGATGCTCGCGCAGGCTGCGGATGCTCGACAGCCGAACGTTATTTTGATTTACACCGACGATCAGGGTTCGGTCGACGTGAACTGCTACGGGGCGAAGGATCTGATCACCCCGTCGCTGGATGATCTGGCGAGTCGCGGCGTGCGGTTTACGCAGTTCTATGCGGCGGCTCCGGTTTGCTCGCCGTCGAGGGCGGCGATGCTGACGGGCAGGGTGCCTCAGCGAGCGGGCGTGCCGGGCAATGTTTCGTCGGCTCATGGCAAGGCGGGGATGCCGGCTGAGCAGGTGACGATTGCCGAGATGATGAAGAAGGGCGGGTACGCGACCGGGCATGTCGGGAAGTGGCATCTTGGCTACACGCCGGAAACGATGCCGAACGGGCAGGGGTTTGATTCATCGTTCGGCCACATGGGCGGCTGCATCGATAACTGGTCGCACTTTTTCTACTGGCAGGGGCCGAATCGTCACGACCTGTGGCAGAACGGCGAACACATCTGGCGTGACGGTGAGTTCTTTCCGGACCTGATGGTTCAGCAGGGGCACGAGTTCATCGAGCAGAACAAAGACAAGCCGTTCTTTCTCTACTGGGCGATCAATCTGCCGCATTATCCGCTGCAGGGGACGGACAAGTGGCGGAAAAAGTACGAGCACCTGCCGGCTCCGCGGCGGATGTACAACGCGTTTGTTTCGACGATGGACGAGTCGATCGGCAAGCTGCTGGCGAAGCTCGACGAACTGAAGCTTCGCGAAGATACGATCGTGATCTTTCAGTCAGACCACGGTCATTCTCATGAGGAGCGAACGTTCGGCGGCGGCGGAAGCGCCGGTCCGTACCGCGGAGCCAAATTCAGCCTGTTTGAAGGCGGAATTCGAGTTCCGGCGATGATTTCGTGGCCGGGCAGGTTGCCGGCAGGAGAAGTTCGTGACCAAATGGCGACGGCCTGTGACTGGATGCCGACGATTGCTGATCTCGCCGAGGTTGACCGCCCGGACCGCAAACTTGACGGACGCAGTATTGTGAAAGTCATTCGCTCCTCAGAAGCCGAGTCGCCACACAAGCAATTCCACTGGCAAAGCGGCGGCGGGAAGAATCCTCAGTGGGCCGTTCGCGATGGTGACTGGAAGCTGATCGGCAATCCTCGCGACACGAGCAACAAGGCTCCGGTCGGCAAGGGCGATCAGCGTTTTCTGGTGAACCTCGCACAGGACGTGTCCGAGATGAAGAACCTCGCGGCGGACAATCCGGATGTTGTGAAGCGACTTGAGAAGCATCATGACGACTGGGTGAAGGAACTGGCTAACTGAGCTGATAAAGCTCTCTGGTGCGAATTCACTCGGTCTGATTGCGGGATGAGTTTCTGTCCGTTAAGCAGTGCATTGACCTGCGGTTGGCTTCACGTCGAGGGGCTTTAACTACGCTCCTGCTGAAATCTCACTCTACGGCTGATGGACTTTGAACATGTCGAGCGAAATCGAATCCCGCCTTGCGACCATTGAAGAAAAAGTCCACGCCGAAGAACGGCTGTCGTTCGACGATGGACTTTTTCTTGAGGAGCACGTCGACGTTCTGACGCTTGGTCAGCTCGCGAATACAGTGCGGGAACGCAAGAACGGAAACCTCGCGTACTACAACACCAACATTCATCTGAACCCGACGAATGTCTGCGTTTATCGCTGCATTTTCTGTGCGTTTCGGTCGGATCTGAAGGCGGAAAAGGCCTACACATTTACGGACGACATGATCCGCGAGCGGGCTTTGGAAGCTCGTGCCCAGGGCGCGACGGAGATTCACGTCGTCGGCGGACTGCACCATCAGAAGCCGTTTCAGTGGTACGTCGACGTCGTGCGGGTTATTCACGAAACGTGCCCGGAACTGCACATCAAGGCGTGGACGGGCGTTGAGATTAACTGGTTCAGCCACCTCACGAAGAAGCCGTATAAATGGTGCCTTGAGCAGCTCATCGAGGCGGGATTAGGCAGTATGCCCGGCGGCGGTGCCGAGATTTTCGACGAGGAAGTTCGGTCGCAAATCTGTGAGCACAAAGCGGATTCTCAATCGTGGATCGACATTCACCGAGACGCTCATCAGTTGGGTCTGCGAACCAACGCGACGATGCTGTATGGGCATGTCGAAGAGGCGAAGCATCGCATCGATCATCTGTGCAAACTACGTGAATTACAGGATGAAACCGGCGGTTTTCAGACGTTTATTCCGCTGGCGTTTCACCCGGACAACACGGGGCTCGACCATCTTCCAAAGCCCGGCGGCTTGCAGGATCTGAAGACGATCGCGATCTCACGCCTGATGCTCGACAACTTCGACCATATCAAGGCGTACTGGATCATGCTCGGCGAAAAGATCGCCCAGACGGCCCTCAGCTTTGGGGCCGACGATCTCGACGGCACTGTCGTGCACGAGCTGATTTACCACGATGCCGGTGCCGAAACCCCGGAAGGCGTGACGGTTGAGCATCTCCACGCTCTGATCCGCGAAGCAGGCCGGGAACCTGTCGAGCGTGACACGCTCTATCGACGAGTCGTCCGCGACGGCGCAAAATGGCACGCCGAAGAACCACTCGTGGCTGAAGCTGTGGCGACTGTTTGAAGTTGACGGCGACTCGCCTGTTAACCGTTTTGCCTGCTGATATCGTCGAGTTAGAGTCTTCGAAGGTACTGTTTTGACCTGCGGATTGGACCTCGCGATGACCAGCTCAGCTCTCGACGAGAAACGCGAACGACTTCTGCAGATTCTGCGTGAGTACGAGTCGGTTGTTGTTGCTTTCTCGGCCGGAGTGGACAGTACGGTCGTCGCGAAAGCGGCAGCCCTTGCTTGCGGTGACAAGGCGGTCGCGGCGACGGCTCTCAGTGCGAGTCTTGCGTCGGGTGAGCTTGATCAGGCTCGCGAACTGGCTGAATTGATCGGAATTCGGCACGAAGTCGTGGAAACCGACGAGTTCAGCAATCCTGCCTATCTGGCTAATCCGGGAAACCGCTGTTACTTCTGCAAGACCGAGCTGTACGGTCATCTCGGCCCGCTGGCTGAACGGCTGGGGTTTAAGGTGGTCGTTAACGGGGCAAACCTTGACGATCAGGGGGACTATCGCCCTGGAATGGCAGCGGCAGCCGAGAATTCAGTCACTAGTCCGTTGATCGATGCCGCCTTTTCAAAGGCCGATGTGCGCGAATTGGCGAAGTTCTGGGGGCTGCCTGTCTGGGACAAGCCGGCGACGCCGTGTCTGTCGAGCCGGATTGCGTACGGCGTTGAGGTGACTCCGGCCAGAGTTCGCATGATCGACACAGCAGAGGGTTTTCTGTCGCAACTCATGGGCCTAAAAGAGCTTCGAGTGCGTCTTGAGTATCAGGACCTTGCTCGGATCGAAGTACCCGTTGAGTCTCTGGCTGCGATTGCCGCCCCGGCCACGAGTCAATTGATTGTCGAAAAGCTGCAGAGCCTTGGGTTTCGCAGCGTGACGCTTGATCTTCAGGGCTTTCGTTCCGGCAGCATGAATTCTGTTCTTGACGATGCTCAGAATCTGGTGTCGCTAAGCGACTTTTCACGGCCTGTGTAGTGCGTGATCGTGCGGCGTCGACCCGAAATACCAACGAAATCGTGTCTAACGTTGCTGGCTTCTGTTGCCGATAAGGCTTACTTCAGACGGAGTCCGGACTTTCTCCATGGATCTCTTCCCGGTTCGTTGACACTCTGAGAATTCATCAATAGTATCCCGGCTTTCCCGCACATGTTCGCGGGGCCGGACAGCGTCTAAAGGCAGTGTGAGATGACTCAGGAACGAATTCGAATCCGGATGGAAGCGTATGATCACGCGATTCTGGATCTGTCAGCAATCGACATTGTGAATACAGCGAAGCGTACTGGTGCTGATGTTCGCGGCCCTGTTCCGTTGCCGACTCGGTGTGAGCGTTACACGGTGCTGCGTAGTCCGCATATCGATAAGAAGTCTCGCGAGCAGTTTGAAATTCGAACTCACAAGAGGCTTATCGAAATACTGCAGCCGACTGGTAAGACGATCGACGCTTTGAATAAGTTGTCGTTGCCGGCTGGTGTTGATGTGAAGATTAAGGCGGGGACTCGCTAAGTCTTTGCTTTTTTTGTTGTGCTCTGCAGGAAGCGGCACGGTCGGTTGAGTTTCGACTGGTGGGCACAGAACTTCTCTCAAGAGTCTTGAGGGATGAGGCTCCATTCAGGGCTTGAAGCTTTGTTGGGGATGGCGATGTTGCCTTCGGGTGACCTCTCAGCAGGACGAGGATAGAGATGCATACCACGATTCTCGCAACTAAGGTCGGCATGACTCAGGTCTATGACGACGACGGGAATGTCCAGCCTGTTACGGTGCTCGAAGTTGGGCCGTGCAAGGTTGAGCTTCTTCGGACGCAGGAGCGTGAAGGTTATAGTGCTCTGCAGATGTCTCTTGAGCGAAAAGGTAAGACTGTCGCTCGTCGTGAGTCACGCATTGAGCCGGAGGCTCGTCAGTATGAAATTGGCGAGCAGCTTGACGCGCCATTTATTGAAGTTGGTGGCAAGGTTGACATTGTCGGGACCAGTAAGGGTCGCGGTTTTTCAGGTGTCATGAAGCGTCATAACTTTGCTGGCCAACGGGCGTCGCATGGTGTTAAGAAGTGTCACCGCCATGCTGGGTCGACCGGGATGAGTGCTGATCCGGCTCGTGTGATTAAGGGTACGAAGATGGCTGGGCAGTACGGCGGTACGAAGTCGACTGTTCGAAATCTGCGTGTGGTTCGGTACGACGCTGAGCGTGGTATTCTTGCTGTTAAAGGTGCTGTACCTGGCCCTAATGGTGGGTTGGTTACTGTTCGGCAGCAGGTTGAGGCGTAGTTTTGCGTCGCGGCGGAAGTTGATTACTAATACAAACAGCGGGATTCTGGGGCGGCCAGATGGCTCAGGTTTCTAAACTTAATTCTGATCTTACTGCGGCGGGTGAAGTCGAGATCGACGAAGCTCAGTTTGCGGCTAAGGTGACGAAGCAGCTCATTCACGATGCTTGTGTGATGTATCATGCAAACAGGCGTGTGGGTTCTGTGCGGACGAAGTCTCGTGCCGAGGTTCGTGGTACGCGGGCGAAGATGTATCGACAGAAGGGGACTGGTCGTGCTCGTGCCGGGCACAAACAGTCTCCGATTCGTCGAGGTGGCGGTCATGCGTTTGCGAAGCGTCCTAAGGACTGGTCCTATGCTCTGCCTCGTAAGGCTTTGCGTGTTGCGACCAGGATGGCGCTTCGGTTGAAAGCTGAAGCTGGTGAGCTGAATATTGTTGATTCAGTTGATCTGCCGGAAGCTCGTACGAAGTATGTCGCCGCTGCGTTGAAGAGTGGTGGCTATCAGGGGCAGAGTTGTCTCTTTGTGACAGAAGGTATTAACGCTGACCTGGTTCGGGCTGCGCGTAATATTCCGAAAGTTTCAGTGCTGCCGCGGATGGACTTGAATGCGGATGTGGTGATGAGGCATCGGAATATTCTGGTGTTGAGCGACGCGATGGCGGCGCTTTCTGGTAGTGATGCATAGTGTTTGCGGTACTGCCGGTTGATAGTTTGCTTAGGGTAGGTTGGGTTTAGTATGTCGGAGCAGGAAGTGAGAGCTGAGCAGATCCTCAAAGGGGTGATGCTGACTGAGAAGACCGCGTTTCAGGCGGAGAATCAGAACGTGTATTCGTTCGATGTTCCGCTGGATGCGAACAAAATACAAATTCGAAAAGCAGTTGAATCGGCTTTTGATGTGCGAGTGCTGTCTGTTAATACGATCACTCGGCTCGGGCGACCGAAGCGACATCGGCAGCATTTCAGTCATGGGCAGACTAAGAAGCGAGCCTTGGTGAAGTTGCACGCCGAAGATCGTATTTCACTGTACTAAGTCGAAAGCTTGCGGAGATACGTTGTGGGAATTCGCAAATACAAGCCAACCAGTGCTGGGCGACGTCACGCGTCGGTGAGTACGTTCGAAGAGTTGACCTTCAAGGGGAATAAGCCTGAGAAGAGTCTGCTTCGGCGTGCGGCCAAAACTGGCGGGCGAAATCACCAGGGGAAGATTACTGCTCATCACCGTGGTGGTGGGCATAAGCGGATGTATCGGATTATCGATTTCAAGCGTCGAGTGGATGGCGTTACTGGTGTCGTTAAGTCTATCGAGTATGATCCGAATCGTTCTTCAAATATTGCTCTTG
>JBLFXD010000045.1:0-16532 GCA_047611045.1 Planctomycetaceae bacterium
AGATTTCGAAGAATTTAATCAACCCCAGGCAAGGATCGCCCGGATGACACTGTGCATGGAAGACACGGATTTGCTTCAAAGCGAGTTCACCCAAATGAGTGATCTACTGACAGTTGAATTAAGCAAAGAGCAACGTGACGAGATTCTCCGCGGACTTCGGTACGTGCGAAGCTCGGTCATGTTGACTCCTGAAGAACCGACTCCTGACGTTGCCGCCGGGCGCAACGAGAAACTGCAGCGGCTGGCTGCTCTCTCGAGCCTGCTCAGCGGACAGGAAGTTGTCCAGAAAGCGACCGTTTAAGTATCCGCCATCGGTTCTTCACGGAGCAGCCTTCACGGATGTCCCGATGTAAGAACCGCAACGGCCAGGAATACTCTGCCACCAGGCAGAACCAAGCCGTGACTCCCGCTTGGGTGTCAAGTCGCAGACGAGCCATGCCGATTCGCCCACAGGGGCCTTTCGGCATGGCTCGTTCTGTTTAACGCCCGAATTTTGATGGGCAGATTCTTCCCGGCAAAGCGAATCGCTCATCCCGCTGAAGGGACGAATTGAGTAGTCGAGTCCCGCAGATTTGAAATCGCGGGGCAGCACGGGTATTTACTTGAGAATGCAACTTGCAAACCTCGTCACCTCTCCCCCTTGGGGGAGAGGTCGCGGTCTCAGCCGCGGGTGAGGGGCTTGAAAACTGAAGTCACCGTCGAACAGAATTTGCCTGCCATCCTCCGGTCTGCCGATCTCATCAGTCATCCGGAAAACTGAACCCGTCATGCGATACCACAACGTTTGCCTTGAGGCGTTTGCTTATACGCTTCCCGACGAGATCGTCACCTCCGACGACATCGAGGAGCGTCTGCGCCCGGTTTACGAACGGCTCCAGTTACCGGCCGGTCGGCTGGAGCTGATGACGGGAATTCAGGAACGCCGCTTCTTCCCGGCTGGCACGCGGCCTGGAGACATCAGCGCGCTGACCGCGAGAAAGGCCATTGAGCAATCCGGCATTCCGGCCGAGTATTTCGGCGCGCTGATCCACGGTTCAGTTTGTCGAGACCAGCTTGAACCGGCAACGGCGTGTGGTGTTCACGCGGCGGCGAGATTGCCCGGTTCGTGCGCGGTACTCGATGTCAGCAACGCGTGCCTCGGCATTCTCAATGGAGTGCTCCTTCTCGCCAACATGATCGAACTCGGCCAGATTCGAGCCGGAGTCGTCGTCGGAACTGAAGTTGGCCGCGGCCTGGTCGAGGGCACCATCGACACGCTGCTCAATTCAGAAAACGTCACGCGCAAAGATGTCAAAGGCGAGTTCGCATCCTTGACGATCGGTTCGGCGTCGGCCGGCATCGTCGTTTGTGATGCAAAGCTCAGCAAAACCGGCAACCGTCTGATCGGGGCGCACTGCCTGGCGGATTCTTCACATCACAAACTGTGCGAAGGCGGGGTCCAGTCCGAAACGTACGGCGACGATCGACCGAGAATGCAGACCGATTCAGAAGCCCTTCTGCATGCCGGAGTGAATCTCGCAACGCAGAACTGGGACGCAACTTTGCAGACGCTCGACTGGCAAAACTCTTCTGTCGACAAGGCTTTCACGCACCAAGTCGGCAAGGCTCATCGAAAGCTCCTTTACGATAGCCTCGGCCTGAATCCCGAGATTGACTTCGCAACGGTCGACTTTCTTGGAAACACGGGAGCCGCCGCGCTGCCCGTCACGACGGCGATCGGCCTTGAGCGAGGCCATGTTCAGGCGGGCGACAATGTGGCCATGCTGGGCATCGGCAGCGGTCTGAACTCAATCATGATGGGTTGGGAGTTTCAGGGACTGCCCGGCTGCTCGGATTGAATCCGGATTTCAGCGGGATTCCTGATCAGGCTAACGGCTCACGCTGTCGATTCGGTCAACACGGACGTAATGTATCGGCACGAATCGTCCCTCCATCAGCCGAGCCCATGCCGCAACCCGATCAACAACCGCTGAACCAGACTCCTCGCCAGACGGACGAGCAGCTTGAGCGATCACGCTTGTTGAGCGAACGGGCTCCAGGCAGCGCGGGCCTGAAAGTTCCAGGCTTCTCGCTGATCGAACGTCTCGGCGAAGGAGCGTACGGAGAAGTCTGGCTCGCTCGCGAAGACAAGACCGGCAAGCTCGTCGCCATCAAGTTTTACACACACCGTCGAGGCCTCGACTGGACGCTGCTCAACCGCGAAGTCGAAAAGCTCGCGCTGCTTTACACGTCGCGAAACATTGTTCGCCTGATCGACGTCGGCTGGCAAAGCGACCCACCGCATTATGTGATGGAGTATCTCGAACGAGGCTCGCTGGAAACGCTTCTGGCAGAAGGCACGCCGGAACCGGAAGAAGCCGTGCGAATCATCCGGTCGGTTTGTCAGGCACTCGTCCACGCTCACGGACGAGGCGTCCTGCACTGCGACCTCAAACCTGCCAACGTCCTGCTCGATTCAGATCTCGAACCGCGGCTGTGCGACTTCGGTCAATCGAGACTTTCACACGAACAGAACCCGGCACTCGGCACGTTGTTCTACATGGCTCCCGAACAGGCCAGCATGGATGCCGTCCCTGACGCTCGCTGGGACGTTTACGCACTCGGCGCTTTGCTCTTTCAACTGCTGACCGGCCACCCGCCATATCGCACGCCGCAGAATGAAGCACTGCTCAAAGAAACGACGACGCTGGAAGATCGTCTTCAGTCGTACCGCGAAATCGTGACCACCAGCCCGAGGCCGCGCGAGCATCACCGAGTGGCCGGAGCCGACCGCCGTCTCGTCGAGATCGTTGATCGGTGCCTGCACCTTGACCCTGAACGTCGCTACTCAAACGCGCAGGCCGTGCTCGACGTGCTCTACATCCGCGAGCGCCAGCGGCGAGTCCAACCTCTCGTCGCGATGGGCGGAATCGGCCCGGCTGTCATTCTGCTGGCGATGTTCCTCTTTGCGTCGAGATCGATTCAAAGCGCGGTCACCACGACCGGTGACAACCTGACCGCGCGCGCCCTCGAAAGCGACGTCATCTCGGTCACGATTCTCGCATCCGGCGTCGAGAAAGAACTGCAGGACCGCCTCGACGAGCTGGTTGACGTCGCGTCAGACTTGGAACTGCGAGCCGCAATCGAACACTCGGAAGGTACTGACTGGACCGACCGAAAACTGTTCCAGGAGATCCTCGATAAGACTCGTGGCAACGTCGACGATCGACGGCAGAAGCGGAACCGGCAGCTCGACACGAGCTGGTTCTTCGTCGACGCAACAGGTATCCAACGCTGGCGAAATCGCTTTGACCCGGCAGTTATCGACAAAGACTTTTCTTACCGGGACTACTTCCACGGGCACAGCGTCGAGTACGAACGAGGCAAAGCGCCGCCCGGCACCGGTCCCATTCAACAGCCCTACATCTCGCTGCCTTTTGAATCGAAGTCAACGTTTCGAAACATGGTTGCGTTGTCGGTACCCGTCTGGGATCAGAACAACGTCAACATCATCGGCGTCCTTGCTCGGACGACACACCTCGAACAACTGCTCTCCCAGTATCGAGGCAGCATCAAGGGGAGCAACGGAGTCGCTCGAACAATCGCGCTGGCTGACAATCGCAATGGACGGTTGCTCGACCATTCAAGACTCGCCAGCCTTGATTCTGGAGAGCCATCGCCTGAGGAAACTTCAATCGCTCCCGCTTTGAACTTTGAATTGACCGAGGATGTTGCGATTCCTGAGACGACTCTGCAGCGAATTCGAACCGCTGGACATGCAGCCGTTCGACTGGAACATTACGAAGACCCGCTTCACCAGATTGATCCCGACGGTTCGAGTGGCGAATGGCTTGCTGCATTCTCCTCAGTCGGAGAAACGGACTGGACCGCGATTGTGCAGGAACGCCGATCGGACGTTCTGCGACCGGTCTTCGAACTGCAGAACACCTTGCGGACCTACGCCTGGATCGCGTTCGGAATCGCCGGAAGCGTCGTGGCCGTGTCCTGGTACATCGTTCTGAAATCAATCAACGAGCGAGGAATCCGACACTGGTCGCGGGCAGCTCGTCGCAACCCGAAAGCACCCGATACTCCCTCGTCGTAGATCGTGCCGCATGAATTCCGAGCAACGCTCGAATCAACCATTGACCGTTTCAGCAGTCCTGCTGACTCTACTGACGGTCGTTCTGTGGGCTGGCACGCCCACAGCTGTTCGGTTCTCGACAGACCTGATTCCGCCCGTGTCGGTTGCCGGTTTGCGATTTGCTGTCGCGATTGTATTCATGTTTTTCTGGTCGTTGTCCCACGGCACCAGCTTAAAACTGACGTGGACCGAACTTCGAAAACCGCTGATCGGTGGAGTTCTACTGTTCTTCCAAATCGGAACCTTCACGCTGGGAATCCATTGGTCCAACGCGTCGCACGGGACCATCTTCATCAACACGTTCATCTTCTGGCTGGTCGCGATCGATCACTTCTTCACGAAGACAGAGCGGCTTTCAACTCGACCCATCATTGGTCTGATTATCGCAGCATTCGGAGTCGGCTTGATTCTCGCGACAACCGCCAGGCCGGGAACGACGACCGTTCTGGAAGGAGCGTCACTCGATGGAGACCTGCTACTCGTGCTCAGCGCATTGATTCTGGCCGTCAAGATTGCCTACACGAAGCACTCGGTCGGCAGCATCCACCCCGACAGTTTTGTGTTCTGGCACGCCGTCTTCGGCACCGTACTTTTTGCTTGTTGGGGATTCACCGTGGAAGGGTTTCGTCCATCGATTCTCGCCGACATCCACGACTCAAAGACTCAAATCGCCTTGGCCGGAATCGCTTACCAGGGCATCGCTGTCGCCGGCCTGTGTTTCGCAATTCAAGCTCGGCTGCTCCGCAAACATTCCGCATCAAAGATCGCCGTCTTCAGTTTCGCAACACCGCTGTTTGGAATTCTGTTCGCCGTGCTCTTGCGAGGTGATCCGGTTTCACCGTGGCTGTTCGTTTCGGGAATCGCCGTCGCCGTCGGTATTCTGCTTGTGAATCTGAAACCAGCCCAACGATAACGTGTCGCTAACCAGCCGGCGTGACATGCAGAGCCTCGCTTCAAAACGATCGCAGACCATCCTGGCTATGGCTGTCTGCGCGTTGATTCTGAAGGTCACCGTTGTCGTGGTCATGAATTATCGCGACTACCTGCCGCCGAATTTCGAATCCGACTTTCTGCAGGACCGAGGCGCCTACTTCTGGGACGGTTACCACTGGGCGTTCTACACGCACATCGTCGCCGGCCCGTGGACGCTGATCGCCGGAATGGTTCTCCTTAGCGACCGCTTCCGCAGACGGTATCCGGCATGGCATCGCTATCTCGGACGAATTCAAGGAGCGGTTGTTCTGCTGATAATCATGCCGAGCGGAATCTGGATGGCCATGTATGCTGAAACCGGCGCCCTCGCCGGAGCGGGATTCGGATCGCTGGCCGTCGCCACCGGAATGTGCGTCTATCGAGGCTGGCGAATGGCCGTAACTCGAAAGTTTGCCGAGCATCGCCGCTGGATGCTGAGGTGCTACATCCTGCTTTGTTCCGCAGTCGTCCTGCGTCTGACCGCTGGATTCTTCATCGTCACGGACATCGATGGCGATTGGATCTACCCAATGTCCGCCTGGGCAAGCTGGCTCGTCCCTCTGGCGATTCTTGAATTGTCCTTTGCAAGGACGCTCCGCACCAGACACCGCACGAATTGAGCTCGTTCCAACTTACTTAGATACTAGATGTAGAGGGCAACCAAAATGGTAGCAACGTCGTACCCGTTGTGGTTTTATTGGACTCTTCGAGCGATCGAGTATTGGCCATTGTATCCAGCGGTCGTGTTTTCCTTCTGGATGGCACTGACGCTCGTCTCTGAAAAACGTCCTGGATTGTCATCTCAACAATTGATCTTTGGGATCGTACTTTGGTTACTCGGCATCATTGTTCATCTGTCTTTGTGGCTGCCATTTCTCGACGAGTAGCCTGATCATCGTCACGCGATGATGTCGTGAACGACCTTGCCTTCGACGTCCGTCAGCCGAAACTCGCGGCCCTGGTAGCGGTAAGTCAGTCGTTCGTGGTCCATGCCGAGCAGATGCAGAATTGTGGCGTTGAGATCGTGGACGTGGACGCCGTTTTCGCCAACGTCCATCCCAAAGTCGTCGGACTGTCCGTAGCTGACTCCGCCTTTGATCCCTCCGCCGGCCAGCCACATCGTGAATGCATCTTTGTGATGATCGCGACCGGAAAGCCCTTTGTCCTTGGCGTTGCCGCCCTGACGCAACGGAGTGCGACCAAATTCTGATCCCCAGACGATGAGCGTATCTTTCAGCAGGTCTCGTTGCTTGAGATCCTTCAGCAACGCGGCGATCGGTCGGTCCGTTTCTTTGCACTTGGCCGGCAAGCGGGTCTCGATACCGCCGTGATGATCCCAGCCGGAATCGTAGAGTTCGACGAGTCGCACTCCTCGTTCAACGAGCCGTCTCGCCAGCAGACAATTGTTAGCAAATGACGCCTTACCATCTTCGGCACCGTATGATTCAAGCGTTTCTTTTGTCTCTCCGGCAATTCCCATCAGCTCGGGCACAGACGACTGCATCCGAAACGCCAGTTCGTACTGTTTGATTCGAGTTTCAATTTCTGGATCACCCGTCGCTTGAAGCTGTTCCTGATTCAGTTGTCCGAGCGTGTCCAGAACCCGGCGGCGATCGGCCTGCGACCGACCTTCCGGGCTGGAGAGAAACAGCACTGCGTCGCCCTGCGATCGAAACTGGATTCCCTGATGCACACTCGGCAGAAAACCGGACGACCACATGCTGGTCCCTGCGCCGCCAGCCGGGCCGCTCAGCAGCACAACGTAACCAGGCAGGTCCTTATTCTCAGAACCCAGCCCGTAGGTCACCCAGGATCCGAAACTCGGCCGCCCGCCTCGTCCGAAACCGGAGTGCAAAAACATCTGAGCCGGCGCGTGATTGATCTCTTCGTTGTGCAATGAGCGAATCACGGCCATGTCGTCGACAACTTCGCTGATATGTGGCAGCAATTCAGAAAGAGACTGCCCGCTCTCGCCGTGCTTCGAAAACTTCCACGGAGAACCCGCCAGCGTCGACGTCTTTCCGATGAACGCAAAGTCGCGACCTTTGGTCACTTCCGGAGGGCACGGCTCGTTGTGCCGCTTCTTCAGCTCCGGTTTTTCGTCGTACAGATCGAGATGCGACGGAGCACCGATCATGTGCAGGTAAATAACGTGCTTCGCCTTCGGCGCAAAATGCGGCTGCCCCAACGCCGCATCGACGTCGTCATGCAACATCGACGCAAGAGCCATCCCGCCGAAACCGATTCCGCAAGAGCTTAGAAACGCTCGCCGATCGTTACTCAGATAGTTTGAGGCAGTCATGTCACTGTTTCCTTCGACGTTCGAAGCTGGGTGTTGAACGTTCGATGTTCGTCAGTCTTTAGTAATCGTCTCGTGCAGGTTCAGTAGAACGGTGGCGACGCTGTACCACGCCTTCGATTCGGCAGTCTCTTTCTCAGAAGTGGAAAGCGTTTCCGAGTACAAATTCTGAAGGGCGTTCCGCTCGGTGTCGGTCGGCTGCCGGCTCGTGGAAATCTGGAATGCGTGCGTGAGTTGCTGATCGAGTGGTTCGTCTGGCTTCTCGTCAATGACCCGTTTTGCGAGTGCCTCAGCTGCTTCCACGTAAACGGGATCGTTGAGCAGCGTCAGTGCCTGCAGCGGTGTGTTGGTCCGAGACCTCTTTACAGTACACGCCAGCCGAGCGGTTGCGTCGAAGTTGACGAAACTTGGATACGGGGACCCTCGCTTCAGGATGACGTAAAGGCCGCGACGGTGACGTTCGCTGCCGGGGCTGGTTTCGTACTTGTAGGCCGTGCCGCCGACTTTCGACCAGATGCCGTTCGGCTGGTAAGGATAGATCGGTGGTCCAAACTGTTTCAGATCAATCAGCCCGGCGATCGCCAGCGCGTTGTCGCGAATCATCTCAGCGGCCATCCGAAAACGCGGCCCGCGAGCGAGCAGCGAGTTCTGATCGTCACGCTCCAGCAGCTCCCGAGTCACCCGTGACGATTGCTGGTAAGTTGCCGACAGAACGATCGTCTTCAGCACGTGCTTCATCGACCAGCCACTCTCCATGAATTCGACCGCCAGCCAGTCGAGCAGTTTCGGATGCGAAGCCTGTTCGCCCTTGATCCCGAAGTCTTCGACCGTTGGCACGATTCCACGTCCAAAGATCTCCGCCCACCATCGGTTAACGGTGACGCGGGCGACGAGCGGGTTGTTCTTGTCGACAAGCCACCGAGCCAGCGTCAGTCGGTTGGGTGGACCATCGAGGCCTGCATGCAGGATGCCCGGCGTTCCGGCTTCAACTTTGTCTCCGGGCTTTCGATAGTCGCCGCGATCAAAGACCGCCGACATTCGAGGCTTGTCTAACTCGATCATCACGAGCGTTGTGTCGGCGGTGACTTTCTTCAGTTGGTTATCAAGTTTCGTGATTTCAGTAGTCAGTTCTTTCGATCGGCCGTCCTGACCAGCTCGATAATCCCGCAGCGTCTTACGGTCAGCCTTTGACCACTTTTCAGCTGGTACCTTCACGGCTTTGACAAGCTCTTCAGGGACGGAATCAGCATCCTGGTTTCCGGTAACGGCGGACAGCCTCAGACAGCCGATCGACCTCGCCGCGCCGTATTGATGCTTCAATTTGAAAACGAGTTCCTGATCCGGCCGGATGTCGACTGGCTTGTCCAGAATGAAAGTTGCCCAGTGGCCAGTATCGAACTTTGGCGAAACCGCCCAACCGGTTTTCGGTTTCGGATTGATGGCTCCCGTGACGTCCCAGTTATTCTGCGAGAAGTCTGCCTTGGCAGACGAGAATTTCAGCGGCGTTTGTTCCTCCGCCGTTTGCTTTTTCGAATCGACTGCAGAGACGAGCGTCGCGGTGAATTCATTCAGCACGTAATTCCTGCGGACAGCGTCGCCTCGACCTGGGCCTTTGCCTGGCAGCGAGTCGTGCCGCAACGCTTCCAGCTTGAAAGCTCGGACGCCAGCGATGTCTGCTCGCACTTTGATTGTGTAGACATCGACGTCCGGCGGATCGTCTCCGACCAGCAGGATCGATCCGTCATCGAGCCGCTTGAATTCGTCCGTCGGGCCGAGCGATTCAAACTCGGCGACGTCCAGAACGTGCGACTCGGGGGCGTCACCGAGGCTTCCTGCAAACTCAGTCGCCCATGCGGGAAGGTCGCCATTCAGCTCTTTGCGCCGAGCTGCCTGCTGCTTTTTTACGTCCGCAATCTGCTTTGCCAGCTCGGCCCGCCTGGCATCGCGTTCCGCATTCGTCAGGGCCATCTTTGGACCTTTGAACGCGATCGAGCTGGGTGACTTGCTGGCCCGGTCCGCTTCCATTTCCGTGTTATTGAAATAGGCGAGCAGCCGGTAGTAATCCTTCTGCGGAAACGGGTCGAACTTGTGGTCGTGACACTGGCAACATTCCAGAGTCGATCCCAACCAGACAGCACCCGTCGTGTTGACTCGATCGATCACCTGTTCGATGCGAGTTTCTTCCGGCAGTGATCCGGCTTCAACATTCGTCGGTGTGCAGCGATGAAAACCGGTGGCGATTTTCTGAGCCTCGGTCGCGTCCGGCAGCAGGTCGCCAGCGATCTGCTCGATCGTGAACTGGTCGAACGGCATGTCGGCATTGAGTGCTCGGATCACCCAATCACGGTAGGCCCAAACGTCTCGCAGGTTGTCACGCTGAAAACCGTGCGAGTCTGCATAGCGTGCGACATCCAGCCACGGCCGAGCCCAGCGTTCGCCGAACTGTGGCCGCTGCAGAAGTTGATCAACCAGTTTCTCGAAACGTTCGTCCGAAGGATCGCCAGCAAACGCGTTGACTTCTTCAGGAGTCGGCGGAAGTCCGATCAGATCGAGAAAGACTCGCCGAACCAGTTTTTCCGCAGCGGCCTTTCGTGACGGCGCCAGACCTTCTTCCTGCAAACGTTGCAGCACGAACTGGTCGATCGCCGACTTTGCCCATTTCGAATCCTGGACGGGCAGACTCTTTGGACGTTGTGGAGCGACGTACGCCCAGTGGCGATTCACTTCGATCGTTTCCGGCCAGGTAGCTCCCTGCTGGATCCAACGCCTGATGATTGCAATCTGACGTTTAGGAAGCGGGTCACCGATGGCCGGCATGACTTCGTCATGTCCGCGATGCAGCAGAATGCGACGCAGCAGTTCGCTGTCGCCAGGCTTGCCAGCTTCGATCGAGCCGGATTCCAACGCAGAATTTCGCTGATCCAGTCGGAGTTCGGCTTCCTGCTTCTCGGGGCCGTGACACTCGATGCACGAACGGCGAAAGATCGGATACACATCGCGAGCGAAGTCGACGTTCTTCGCGCTCGCGCCGGACGGTTCCGGCTTTGCGGCGCTCACCTGAGACGAGGCCGTAACAAGGCACCAGATGGCGACAATCGCTACTTTCGAATTGAGCAAGCGATTCATAGCGATGTCTCTTTGCGGCTGCGCCGTTTTTGTAGGCTGGAACAAGCGCAGCGCAGTTCCGGCAATTTTTACAGATTTCGACTCTCGCTTGCCGGAACTGCGCTGCGCTTGTTCCAGCCTACTTCACTCTAAGCCATTTCCAAACCGGTCAACGTACCCGTGCTGGATGCAAAACTGTCCTGCTCCAGCCCCAGCCGCTGCAGCACGCTGACAAACAGGTTCGGCAGCGGGTAGTTGTTCTTCTGGTCGAATGCCAGATGCTGGCCGTGTTTGAAGCCTCCGCCTGCAAGGACGACGGGCATGTTTCGATTGTTATGGCTCGACGCGTTGCCGAGATTGCTGGTCAGGAAGACGGATGTCTGGTCGAGCAGACTCGAACCATTTTCGTTCACCGAAGCGAGGTCGCGCACGAAGTCGCCATAAGCACTGATGATGGCTCCTTCGACGATCGCCAGTTGGTCGAGCTTCTCATCGTCCAGGCCATGATGACTGAGCGTGTGATAGCCCTCTCCGACGCCCTCGATCGGAACGACACCACCCGAAGCTCCGAGGTGATAGGAAACAAATCTTGTCGAATCGGTTTGCAGAGCCAGGCGAACCATGTCGCTCATCAGTTTCTGACGACCGACGAAGTCTGCTGAACTGCCGATGTCGACTGGCTTCTTAACATCAACTTTTGGTTTCGGTCGATTCGCCCACGCTTCGGACTCAGCCATTCGAAGTTCAAGTTCACGGACGCTGGTGAGATATGCATCGAGGCGATCTTTGTCGCCGCTGCCCAACTCTCGACTGAGTCGTCCTGCATCGTCCGCCACAAGATCCATGATGCTCCGGCCCTGTTTGACTCGCTGTGCCTGCTTAATTCGTTCGGCGGGAGAATCGTCCACGAACAACTTCATGAACAGACGCGACGGTCGATCTTCTGCGGGTATCATCGCTCCGTTTTCGGTGTACGACGGACTGTTGCTCCCGTTGCTGCCCAGGACGAGCGAAGAGAAACGGGTTTTCGAACCAAGATGCTTCGCCATGTGCTGGTCGATAGAAACCGTGTTCTTACCTCGGCCGGAACTGCCGACCGGATTGGCCGTCAGAATGCTCGCTTCGGCGCGATGGCCGCCGCCGACTCCTGGATGAGACGATCCGGAAACGATCGTCATCTGATCTCGCAGATCCTGCAGCGGCTTCAGGTAGAGACTTGGTTCGTAGTCTCGACCGGCCTGTTTCGGGTTGAGGTTGTCGGCCAGCAAACCCAGTCCGAGCGACATCGACACAAATCGCCGAGGCGATTCCTGAGTGTCCGCGCCGGCGCACGCCTTCTGCATCGCCGTCATCCATGGAAGCGCCATCGCGACACCGGCACCTCGCAGGATCGTTCGTCGATCAAGCTTGCGGCCGCGGTTGAAGTTGATTCGTTTTGACATAATTCCAGTATCCGTGATGGTGTCGGCGATTGAGCAATCGTCGGTCGTATTAATGTTGGGAGTCTGAAGGCAATCACTTCGTCATGAAAACTCGATGAGACGCGACGGTCGTGATGAGCGATTTAAATCCGTACTCTGACTCAGCACACTTTTCGACGATCTGATCGACGGCGTATCGATCAGCGAATGTTACCGGCGTGCCGGTTCCGTAGGTGATGAGCTTTTCGGCGACGTTGCTGGCGAGGACGTCTGGCTTTGCGAGAACGAGTTTCTGGAACGATCGAAAGTCTTCGAAGTGGCGACCGTCCGGCATGTCGTAGCTGGCGTCGATCGGTTTTGGTCGAAAATTCTTCTTCCACTTGCCAACGTAATAGGAGTTTCGCCACTGGCCGGCAGGGTTGAAATTTTCGAGAGCGAAGCCTGGCGGGTCAATCTTGACGTGACAGCTTGCGCACGAGTCGTCCGCTCGATGCTTCGCGAGCATGTCGCGGATCGATTTCGCACCGCGAATGTCTGGCTCGATGGCCGGGACGTTTTCCGGCGGCGGGGGCACGTGGACTCCGAGCAGTCTTTCTGAAACCCACAGCCCGCGAATCACCGGCGACGTCGTCGTGCCGTTGGCGGTGACTTTCAGGATCGCGCCGTGAGTCAATAACCCGCCGCGATGGTCTTCAGGCTTCAAGGCAACGTGCTGAAGCTCGTCGCCGGTCACTCCGTCGATTCGGTAAAAGCGAGCAAGTCGACTGTTGAGAAACGTGAAGTCCGAATCGATCAGATTCCCGACGCTGAGATTCTCGTCGATCATCGTCTGCAGAAACTGGTGCGTTTCGTCGAGCATCGATTGCTGCACGACGATGTCAAAATCGCGGAACATACGAGGATCGGGTTCTGTGAAATTGATCAGGCTGAGGTCGAGCCATTCCGCCGCGAAGTCTCGAACGAAATTCTTCCCGCGATCATCGGCCAGCATCCGCTCAATCTGCTGCTGCACGGTCCACGACTTGGTGAGCTTTCCCGCTTTGGCCTGCTTGAGCAGTTGAGCATCCGGCATCGTGTTCCACAGGAAGTAACTCAGCCGCGAGGCGACCGCGTAGTCATCGAGTGCTCCTGGCATTTCGTTGAAGTAGAGAAAACGCGGTGAGCAAAGTAAGGCGCGGTAACCGCCTCGCAACGCGTCGAGCAGCGGCACATCGTTGGCGAGTTCCGCCAGCACGACCTCGACATACGGCTGCACTTCTTCTTGAGTAACCGGTCGGCGGAATGCTCGCTGAGCAAAATCCTGCATTAATTTCGCGGCGGCTTCTTCAGGAGTTCGCGAAATCAGGACGGCAGGCTTTTTGTTTTTTGCTGGAGTCACTTTCAGTTCGCCGACCAGCGTCCGCCGCAGAAGCCAGTTTCCACCTCCGCGATGAACGCGTTCCATTTCGACCAATTCGATCGCGACGCCAGGAACGTCTTGCGGTCCGCCTTCGCCCGCTCCGACCTGGCCGCCGTTGAACCTTGCCTGTTTGAGCGTTCGATCGCCGGGGCGAATTTCCAGCATGTGGCCTTTCGGCAGCCAGCACTCGAACGTCCATTCCCGAGGTTTCGCCGTTGCTTCGAAGGAGCCGACCCAGCCCATCAGCGGAGCACTCGACACGCACGGCCCCGAGCGAACGCTGCACCAGACTCCGCCGCCTTCCGGAGCTTTCAGTGCCGCCGCTTTGACTTTGAACCGGTACCAGCCGTCCTCGCGAGCGGTCGTCGCGGGCAACCTTCCGTAGAACACCAGCGTGCTCGACCAAGTGACGGCTTTAGCGTTGAGCATCTCTGGCTCGCGCGTTCGTCTTGAGGGATTTCTGCGAGCCAGTTCTTTCGCGGAGAACGTCTTTTTCAGTTCATCTTTCGGCTGAGCGATCCGCCGAAATGCTTCGTCGAGTGCAACGTCAACAACTTCCAGATGGTTCTGAATCTGAAAGTGCGACATCGGCTGCCCGTCAGCGACGGTGGTGAAGCCGTTGGTCCGCGGCTCTTCCGTCATCAAACTTGCCAGTGGAATATCGATACTCAGCAAGTCGTGCAAAGTTCGTTCAAGCTGCAGGTTGGTGAGCCGCCGACCGCGCACGCGTCCCAGCGTTTGCCACTGCTCGCGCTGATGGGTACTCAGCCACTTTCGCGTGACGCCGAGAAAATCGACGATCTCTTTCTGCTTGGGGCGGTCGGCATCTCTGGGAGGCATCTCGCCAGCTCGGACTCGATCGAACATTCGAATCCATCGAGCCATCTCGCCCGGTGCGTCGAGCGTCCCTTGCAGCGCCGTCAGATCAAGGCCGCCTTCGCCGTCCTCACCATCGTGACACGCGACGCAGTGAACAACGAGAAACGACTTTACGGCGTCAGGAAACTCTATCGGTGAGGCCTTTGACTGATCGGACGCCGCGTGCACTTCCGTCGTTGCTCCGAGCAGGATGACGACGATGAGAATGCGGAAGATGGATACAGAAAAGCCGGACATTCGAATTCACCAGATGGCAAAGGAAGAGGCGTCACTCTGCAGGATTGAGCGACGGCGATGAGGGTGTGTCAAAGGTGTGGCTCGTCGTCAGCGGGCAAGGCTGCCAGTTGCAAAACGGACCGATTCAGAAACCGGTTTCCTTCGCTGGCAGCCGACCGAAGATGGTACCGGGATTTCGAACGGATCTCCAATTCCGGACCGGAATCCATGGCCAAAGACGCGGCAGACGGGATTGCCGTGGCGGTGCAAAATGGTGACGTCGGCGTTGTGGCGACAAACGCTGCGAAACTCTCCAGAATGTCCGGCTCGATCCAACGGGATCGGTCAAGGGATCGTGGCTGAATTAATCGTGCGTGCGACAACGGACGCGAGAAGTACGCCGCAGGCGTTTGATCCAATAGCCTGGGGTCGCCGCGCAGTGGCGCACCCCAGGTTGGATTGTCGTTTTTTCTACGCTGAAAGCGTTGCACAACTTCTCGCTGATTGTGGAACGCTTTCAGCGTACGTGAATCCACACTTCGCGTTCCTGGGGTGGCGCTTCGCTTACCCCAGGCTATTGGATCAAACGCCTCCGGCGTAAACACTCCGATCAGCGTAACGCTGTTCGAAGAATGTATGAATAATTTTCGATCGGCTCCTTCCCTAACCTTCAAATACTGCCAATTCGACAGAACTCCTATAATGAGGTGCCTTCCGTGACGCAGCCAGGAAACACTCCCGCGAGACAATTGTCAGAAATGACGCGGCATCCGATTTCGGTCATTGCACGATGGTGTCTGCTCGCTTTGACGGTGATCTTGGCCAGCGGCTCGTTCGCTGAAGCGGCTAAGAAGCCAAACTTCATCTACATCAACATCGACGACCTCGGTTATGCAGACATCGAGCCGTTTGGTTCGAAGGTGAACCGGACTCCGAATCTCAACCGCATGGCCGAAGAGGGTCGCAAGCTGACGTGCTTCTACGCGGCTCCGGTTTGCTCGCCGTCGCGAGCGTCGTTGATGACCGGCAGCTATCCCAAGCGAGCACTCAGCATTCCACACGTCCTGTTTCCGGGTAACGCGGAAGGACTCCACCAGGACGAAGTGACCGTCGCCGAGCTTCTTAGAAAGCAAGGCTACTCGACAGGCATCGTCGGGAAATGGCACCTGGGTGATCAGCCGGAATTTCTACCGAGGAAGCACGGCTTCGACTACTACTACGGGATCCCCTACTCCAATGACATGGGCCCTGCCGCTGACGGTGTGAAGAGCAATCTCGGAGTCCCGTTGCCGAATCCTCGCAACGTCCGACGAAAGCAACCGCCGCTGCCACTACTTAGAAACGAAACGGTCCTGCAGCGAGTCCTTCCTGACGACCAGCAGGCCATCGTCGAGCGGTACACCAACGAAGCCGTCAGCTTCATCTGGGACCACCGCGACGAGCCGTTCTTTCTGTACCTGCCGCATTCCGCCGTGCACTTTCCGCTGTATCCAGGTAAGAGGTTTCACGGCAAGTCGAAACATGGCCTGTTCGGTGACTGGGTCGAGGAAGTCGACTGGAGCGTTGGCCAGGTGCTCGACACGGTGCGGCAGCTCGGTCTGGCTGAAAATACGATGGTGATTTTTACGTCGGACAACGGTGGCCAGAATCGTCACGGAGCGATCAACCTGCCACTTCGAGGCGGCAAAGGCAGCACCTTCGAAGGCGGCATGCGAGTACCCACGATCGCCTGGTGGCCAAAGAAAATTCCCGCCGGAACCGCGTCTGACGAAATTGTCAGCACGATGGATATCCTGCCGACGCTGACGAATCTCGCTGGCGGCAAAGCTCCGCCCGATCGAAAGCTCGACGGGCACGACATCTGGCCGATCCTGTCGGGAAGCAACGACGCGAAATCTCAGTACGAAGCGTTCTACTTCTTCCGCGGCTTCAATCTGCAATGCGTCCGCAGCGGCGACTGGAAACTGCATCTGGCCAACGGCGAACTCTACAACCTCAAAGACGACATCTCCGAAGCGGACAACGTCGCGAAAGCTCACCCGGAAGTTGTCGCCAAACTTCGAGCCTTCGCCGCTGTGCAGGAAGACGACCTCGGCACGAAAGACATCGGCCCCGGCT
>JBLFXD010000046.1:0-16311 GCA_047611045.1 Planctomycetaceae bacterium
AACGGCGCCTTCGCTGTTTCTTTTTCGCTGACGTCGACTGCTTCTTCCGCCAACTCACACGTTAACTTTAGGAGTCTGCCATGATTCCGTTGCGAAGACTGTTTCTGACCCTTCCAGCACTGGCCGTACTGGTCGGAACTTCTGCGGCACAGCCTCCTGGCCGCGGCGGATCCAGTGAAAACCCACTCATCAGAGCGCTCGACCGTGACGGCGACGGGGAAATATCAAGTCGTGAGCTGGAGAACGCGGCGGCCTCTCTGAAACGCGTCGACAGGAATCGCGATGGCCAGATCACGATGGACGAAGCGCGACCGTCCTTTGGTGGTTCATCTTCCGGTAGACCAACTGGAGGATCGAGAGGCGCGGGGCCGGGATCACCGGGAGCGTCCACGCTGGAACGGAGCGGCCTGGCACTCGGTCAGCAGATGCCGGACGTCACCGTCTTTGACGCGAATGGGGACGAGTTCTCGCTCAGCAGCGTCAAAGGCAAATATGCCGTCCTTGTGTTCGGGTGCCTGACCTGACCCCCCTTCATCAGAAACGTCCCCGGTCTGGAGACGATACATCGGGACTTCGGTTCCAAAAACGTTGCCGTCTACTTTGTCTACAAAGCGCTCGCTCATCCCGAAGGCGGCTCCAACAACTACGTCACTCCGTTTACCCTCAAAGAACGCCTGCTCCATGTCAAAGAGGCGGAGCGTAGCCTGGGTGCCACAATTCCCTGGTTGTGCGACACGATGGATAACGACCTGAAGCACGCACTGGGCGACCGCCCAAACTCCGAGTTCATCATCGACCCCGACGGAAAACTGGTCCGCATGCGAGACTGGAGCAGCCCGGAAACACTTCGAGCCGACCTCGAAGAACTCGTCGGCAAAGTGAAGAATCCCACACGAGTTTCGGACCTGGACCTGACGATCGAAACGAGTCCGAAGCCAGCGGCGAAGGGAGTTGTCGAACGCGTCTCTATGCCCGAGCAAGGGCAGCCGTTGCTCGTCGAACCGAAAGAATCGAAGACTCCGTACTACGTAAAGTTGCGAGCGGAAGCTGACAAGGATTTGCTACGGTCAGGAAATGGAAAGCTGTATCTCGGATTTCACTTGGACCCGATCTACCACGTCCACTGGAACAATCTTGCGAAACCTCTGAGCTTCACCATCGCAGAAGCAAAGGGCATCAAGGTCACTCCCGAAACGGGAACGGGGCCTAAGGTCGAGCAGGAATCCGACATCGACCCGCGTGAATTCATCGTCGAAGTCGAAGTGGACTCGGAAGAGTCTGCCGACGCGTTTGAACTGACCGTCAAATACTTTGCCTGTAACGACGAGCAGGGCTTCTGTATTCCCGTTACGCAAACCTACGTCGTGACTTTTAAACAGGACCGCGACGGAGGACAGGCTCGGCGAACAGGATCACGGGGAGGTTCCGACAGAGGCGGCCAGACCGGCAGCGGTCGACCGGGGGAAAGGTCACCTCAGGGAGGTCGTTCACCCGGTGGCTTCAGTGTCGAACGCCTGATGAGTTACGACAAAAACAAGGACGGAAAAGTCTCGCGGGACGAGATGCCTGCGCAGATGCGGCGGATGCTCGACCGAGCAGACAGCAACAACGACGACGCCATCGACGAAAAAGAAGCCAGAGCAATCGAGTCACGTTTCCGCGGACGTTCCCCTCAGCAACGGCCTCGTTAACGATCACGGCCGAAAACAGAACAGCCGAGCTTCCGGTCGAAGCTCGGCTGTTTTTATGCGCCACTGAGAATATCGTCGAAGTTCCAAGTCAAGCTGTGATGCTCGACCGACAACCTACTTGAGATGCCGATCGGCGAAGTCCAGAAAGACTTTCCAGTCGTCGGTGTTCATCGAATGTTTGCCGGGACGAATGTAGTAGCCCAGTCGGCTGTCGATCAGCTTGCCCATCTCGGGCTTCGAGTCTGGTCGTAAACCATCGACTCCAAGAAACCGGTAAACCGGATCTGCAGCCTTGAGCATGTTGAACTGCCCGTTCGGATCCGCCCACTGATCTTCCTCAGCGTTGGAAAACAGAACGGCCCGGGGAGCACACAATGCGGCCAGGCAATGCTGATCAAACGGCAGCCGCTCAACCTGCTTGTTGAACTCGGGAAACGTATCGTTGAACCAGTGCGGGAATGACGTGTTGATCCGCTCGACCGACTCGCCGACGTTGAACCGGTTCGGTGCCGTTCCGCCGCAGCCGGCCTGGTGAGGGATCACGACTTTAATTCGCTCATCGAGCGCGCCCGCAAACAACGTGGCCTTTCCAAGACGAGAGTGTCCAACTAGTGCCACCCGGTTTGTATCAACGGACTGGTTCGCTTCCAGAAAGTCGATCACTCGATGCGTGCCGTATGCCCACGCCGCGACGGCTCCCCAATCGTGCTTCCCCGGCTCAGTCTGACCGTCTTTGAAGAAGTGAGGATGCACGCCGTCGGTAAAGTCATTGTCGCGTTTATCCGGGTCGACGTCGCCGTAGTAGAAGGTGGCGAGAGCGTATCCTCGGTCGACGATCATCTCCGCGTTCCATTTGTCGACCTGGCCACCGCGTCCTTCTTCAAACGCAACGTGGTCCTTGCAACCAGGACAGCCGCCCCAGAACCAGGTCGTCTCCAGTGGCACTTTCGAGTCAGCCAGAACGGTGTGGTTGCCGCAAAAGTTGATCCCGACGAAAACAGGAGGGAGACCTTTCTGGGTTTTCGGGACGATCAGCAGCAGTTCGAGCGGCGGCGTGCCTTCCGGACCGTATCGCAGCGTGAAACTTTTCCACGTCGCCTTGCCGCCAAACAGATCATCGTTTGACGCAGTCAGCGTTGCTTTGACCGCCGTCTTCGGCGGCAAGTACCCGTACATGTAGTGTTGAAATAATGCTTTCAGCTCCGGTCGACGCTGCTCTTCCCACTGCTGCTTCGTGGTGACTCGACTGCCATCAAGCATGACGAGCGGGTCGGGCAACTCAGGATGGATTGGCAGTTTGTCAACCGGAGGAAAATCAGCTCCAGACGCGACCGCAGCAGGCAGCAGAACGACGCTAACGACCAGTAAACGCGATAGACTCATGCGAACACTCCATTGGATGTGGCTTCGGAATTACGAATCCGAATCCTACCCAATCGAGACCGTTACGGCAGTCGTGGCCGCCTCATTGCTCAACTCACTTCACGTCGATGCGCGCGTGATAGACTCGCTGTCGGTCACCGCGAAGTCGCAGGTCGTCCAGCATGTGTTCCACGGAAGATTCTACAAAATCGTTGAACACTCGCCGCGACCTGATACGTACCTGCAACCGAACTCCGAAATCGATCATGTCCGGCGACAACCAGATCGTGTGTGATCGGGCCGGACTCTTGACGGAAATCGTCGTCTGATTCGCTAATCCAGTCAGAATCGTCCCGCTGAAGTTCTTCGGACGGACCGCCGGATTAACGATTGCGGCGGGAAGATCCTGAACCTGCCCGCGCGGCTGCCCGGTCGTGCCCAGCGTGTTCGCTTTCAGCCAGAAGAATCGATTGTTGTTTGGCCTGGCTGCCTGCATTGAAAACTCGTCAGGCAACGGAGCACGCTCCTGCAGATCCATCCAGTCGAACAACTGGTGAATCTCTTCATAGAACGATTCATACCCGCGTCCGATAAACTCGCTCAGCAGAACGTCGTAGTGGCCGATCATCATCCGGTTAATCAACGACGCGTTTCGTTCGAAGACGTCTCGATCGAGCTGGCCGCTGACGATGTACCAGGGAAGCCGGCGGCCGTTTCTCCAGATCTTCACCGCCAGATTCTGAATCTGCCCCGTAATCGGGATCACGCCGGCAAAGAGGTCCGGATGAGCGTTCCCCAAATCAAACGCCGCATCACCACCCGAGCCATGCCCCGCCAGAAAGACGCGGTTCGAATCAATGTTGAACCGCTTCCGAGCGTCTCGCAAAGCCATTTGCACTCGATAATGCGACTGCGGACTGTAGGTGTAGGAAGTCGCCTTTTCGTCGAGGTAATCCGGTGCGATGACGATGTAACCTCGCCGCTGAGCCTGCAATGGTTCTTCGGCCGTTCCTCCCCACCAACGCAATTCCCATGCTGGATTTCGCTCGACGGCGTGGAGAGCAATGATCATCGGATACGTGTGGTCGTGCGAGTACTCAGTCGGCAGCAGGACGTGATACTTCACTGGTGGCGCATTCGGCGGGACGCCCGCCATCTTCTGGTCGACCTTGACCTCCGTCACGTGTCCGGCTTTGATCCTTGGAGTATTTACCAGCGGAGGCAACAGCGGAATCAGGCGAAGTACCGACTCAGCACCGACGCCTTCCAGACCAAGCAGGTCAGCAAGAATCTGCGTTCTTGCCGCAGGATCGTTTGACCGAATGTACCGCAGCATTTCGAAACGTGCCTGCCACAGATTCATGGCGAGCGGCAAGCTGTCGATGGCGTCAGCGTCGCCGGAAACCCAACCCGAATAGGCGAGAGCCAGCTTTTCTTCTGGGGTCCTGGTTTCATCGTCTGCCTGCTGCAGAAACGGTCGCAGTCGCGGAAGCGTTTCGTAGTTCAGTTTCTCGGCAACTTCGATTCGCATCGCATCGAGCTGATGCCGAACATCTGAGTCTTTGATCTTCCCCTGCAGTTCCCCAAGGAGCGCGATGACTGACTCGCCATCCTCAATCGCCGTTTCGTATTCGGATAGAAACTCCCGCACCCGACGAAGAATCGCGGCACTCATGCCATCGACGGGAAACTGCTTTGCTTTCGACCATGCCAGGAAGTGTTGTCCGTTGTTTCGTCGTTCTGACAATTCATCCAGCAATTTCTGAGCGAGTTGCTGTCGAGCCTGAGTTGCAAAGTCATCCACACGTGGCTTCAAATCCGGAAAGTCTGCGGCGATGGCGTCCAGTTCGGTGAGGGCCTGCAGAAACAGCTCGGCCTGCAGAAAGAATCGGACAATGGCAAATCGATCCTCGGGTTTGCTTTGATCCGTCACCTTTCGAATCATCGCGTCGACGTCTGCAGGCGGAATCGATCGAGTAGCGACTCCGAACTCCCAGTCATACTTCTGCGCCGAAACCCGCATGAACTTCGGACCGATCTCAAAGATCCCCTGGTCAATGACGACGGGGCCTCGAGCAAAGTTCAGAGTGACCTGCCGCCGACCGTCCGAATCAAACCGAGTGACATCCTGAAGCGGACCGATCGACGCAACAACGTTGCCCGCAGTCCTGCGAGGCAGTTGGAGATCGAATAATTCCGGTGCCCCAAGGCCGTTACCCTGCAGGACATTGCCAACTTTCTGCACCGGTACGTAGTAACGCCTCATGCCGGCATCGATCATCATGACCGGACGATTGATCACATTCCCCGCGTTGGCGGGCACCGAAGTCGAGATTGCCTGAATCTCAAATGGACGTCCCTCAATGTAGAAGTTGTTCTTGAGGATGACGCCTTCCGCCTGTGCACTGTCGGGCAGTCCGTGAATAGCTGCCGCCACGAAAGCCGCCAGCAGGAAGAAATGCCTGACTGGATCGCAGTTCGATTGTTGATGGTCAGCAGCTCTCATAACGGACTTTCGGTAAGGACACCCAACTATCGCATTATTCGAGCGTTGGCAGAGAGAATCCAGCTGGAGACTCGTCCACAATCCCGGAATCACAAAGGCAATCGCGAAGATTCAACCTCGCCCTCACGCTCTTCGCAGACCGGGCGGTCCGGGAATCCGTTGCAGCTTCACGCGTGGTTGTACGGTTCGATCGATGAAGTAAGCTCTGCCGATTCTGCAGTCAATCTTCACGTATGGTCCGGCCAGTTCTGCAAAAGCTGGAAGATTGACGACCACCATCTGACCGCGAATCGGGAGCCAATCCACTTGTCTAAATTTGCAGTCATTGTCGCCGCTGCTGGCCGCAGCTCTCGTTTTGGCAGTCGGTCGCCGCGCGAAAAGAAAGTCTTCCGCGAATTGAATGGGCGACCGGTCTGGCTGAGATCAGTCGAAGCATTTTCGGGGCGCACCGACGTTGCCCAGACGATCGTCATCGTCGCTCCGGACGACCTCGATTGGTTCAAGGAGAAGTACGCGCCGAATCTCGGCTTCCTCGACCTGGACATCGTTGCCGGTGGTGCTGAACGAGCTGACTCGGTCATGAATGCGCTCGCGAGGGTTCAGTCCGACATCGACTTCGTGGCGATTCATGATGCGGCCCGACCGCTCGTCGTCAAACAATGGATCGATGAATTATTTCAGGCTGCCGAAACTCACGGAGCCGCCATACCCGCGACTGCCATCTCCAGCACGCTGAAACGCGTCGACGGTGAATCCATCGTCGAAACGGTGCCGCGTGAAAGATTATTTGCGGCGCAAACACCGCAGGTCTTCCGACGGGAACTGATCCTGGAAGCCTATGCGAAACGCGGCGACTTTGAAGCAACGGACGAGTCGTCCCTGGTCGAACGCCTCGGTCATGCTGTGCACATCGTGAAGGGGTCTCCGATGAACCTCAAAATCACAACTCAGGAAGACCTGAAAATTGCGGGGGCACTGCTGGGCATCCTGCCTCGCGCGAAAGGCCTCGATTCGCTCGCCCCGCCAAAAGACAACGGGCTCGACTGGCTGCTGGCTGGAAAGTAGCCGACGTTCGGCGAGCCCCCTCGACACGGAATTCGGACGCCGATCGGTTTATTTCGCGTTGACCAAACCAGCCTTGCCAGCCCACGGAATCAGGCGGTCAAAAATGGTCGCGTACTTCTGGTAATCGTTGTACGGAACGGCCAGGACTTTCCATGCCGCAATGTGTTGATCGTACAGTTGCTGCATGTGCTTGAGCGGAGCATCCTGACTCGCATCGGCCGCCAGATTCTTCAACTCGAGCGGATCGTTCTCAAGGTCGTAAAGTTCCTCCGTTGGCTGAAAGTCTCCTTCTGCATAACTCCAGAAGATGTACTTCCAGTCTTTAGTAACGACTCCCAGACTGTGAACTTTCTTTGGCCCCCAGACATTGATCAGTGGCAATGAGTCGTGAATCGCTGACGCCGGATCATCGTAAAGCGGAACGAGGCTTTGGCCATCAAGCCCTGTTGGAACATCAACGTCGGCCAGATCAAGGATCGTCGGAGCAAAATCGACATTGCCAGTCAGTGCGTCGCTGCGAAGCTGCTTCCCACTGTTCGCATGCCGAGGGTCGTAAACAATCAGCGGCACTCGCGACGACTCTTCATAAGGAATGACCTTTGACCCGTAACCGTGTGACCCGCACATGAAACCGTTGTCCGACGTGTAAATGATCACGGTATTCCCGGCCGATCCGCTGTCCGCGACCGCTTCCCGAATCATGCCAACGGCGACGTCGATGGCGTAAATCTGTTGGTAATACTTGGCCATGACCTCGTCGTACTTGTCAGCGTAGTTCCAGCTAAAGAACCGCTCGTACTGCCGCCCCTGGCGACTCTGCATCGAAAAATGCTCGCCCTTCTCACGGCCATAGTTCGCCGGCTTTGTGAAAGTTATCCCCGCGTAGACATCGTCGAATTTCGGATCCGGCGTCACTGGGTGATGTGGAGCCTTAAAACTGATCGACAGGCAAAACGGTTTGTCACCTTTGGATGATTGACGAACGAAGTCGCTGCCGAACGCTCCGTAAGACCGTGTCGAATGAGGATACTCCTTCGCGTACTTCTTCATCGATCGGTTCTTCGCGGTCGAGTACGACGTCTGTCCCGGTCCGCCACCCCATCGATCAAAGTCGCCTTCCGGCAGCACGCCCTTGCCTTTTGCGTTGGGCGACTCTTTGACTTCAAATCCGAACTTGCCGGCAAATGCGGTCGTGTAGCCAGCTTCGCGAAGCAGGATCGGGTACGACTTCTGCCAGATGTCCTGCATCATCGGACCATGTTCAAAATTGCAGCCGGTCCGATATTCGTAGAGCCCCGTCATCACGTTGGCGCGGCTCGCCATACAGATGGCTGTTGTGTCGTAGTGGTTGTCAAAGACCAACCCGTCCTTCGCGAGCCGGTCCAGATTCGGAGTCCGCGCCTCGGGCGCCCCATAACAACCCATTGTGTACGTCGCTTGATCATCGGCCATCAGGAAGATGATGTTCGGCCGTTTGTCTACGGCCATCGCAGTTCGCGAACCGAGAACGACATTCAAGCCAACCACAAGGACTACCAACAAGCGAAGCATCGTCAACAAGTTCATCGGGCTCTTTCCGTAGGTCAGGCTCCGCCTGACGAAGTCCTTCACAATCGGTAATCACAACGAAGTGGCAGACATTACGTCGTCAGGCAAAGCCTGACCTATCTTCCAGCTCAACTTAACCGAGAAACCTTCACCACTGTTGAATGGAACGCCTGCTGGCCAGTAACCGGATCCGGAGCGATCGGCAGAATCGTGTTCTGATTCCAACCGTTGCCCGTGTTCTTTTGCCACTGCGACGCATCGCCGTCGGAGCCGTCCTGCCACCACATGTTGCGTTCCCAGTCCGCGTCGCGGTAAGAAGCGGTGTCCATTCCGGCGACTTTCTCACCGTCCGGCCGACTTTTCTTTGCCTGAGCAACGTTCGTGTACTGAGTGTGGCCACACGAATTACTCATCGCGATCGCGTTCGGGTGGATTCCCTGCATGGTCACGATCGGGACCCGCATCGAACCGGCAACGGTTCGGCCATTTTCGTCCCGCTCGACGTGATGCAGATGCGGAGCGGTCTCGTCGAGCATCTGCGAGAAGTACGAGGTCAGCTCGATCCAGTCACCATCCTTCAATCCAAGCTTCTTCGCCGTCGCCGGGTTCATCCACGCTGGATTGCTGTGCACGATCTCGGCCAGCCATTTCAAGTGCATCGTTCGACCGTGGTTGTGAACGTTCCACTTGAAGCTGGTCATAATGAGCTCATCATCCTCCAGATTCTGATGTTCGGGCAGCGGCAGCCAGATCGGCAGTTGATCAATCTCGACATCGTGCCCCTCGTGGCTGGCCGGGCGGCTGGAAGCTTTGGAACCGCTGCGAGCGATCAGGTCGGAACAGTCTTCGTTGCGACCGATCTTCTGGACAAACAGGCTGCGAACTTCGAACAGACGACTTGGCGTCAGGAATCCTCGGACAGGCTTCCCGTCGCGGACGATGCCGACGCCCTTGCCATCTTTCAGGATCACACCCGTCTCTTCTTCGACAGTCGCCCCCTGCATGGACTCATCGGAAACCGCGAAATTGTATGGCTCATAAAATGGTTCGCGGTCGGTGTTTTCCCACACGCCTTCCTCAATGAGCCGGTCCAATCCCGACTTTCCGGTTTCGGGATTCTCGGGAACGTTCTTCGCCCACTCCCGCATGTAATCTTCGGTCGTTCCGTAGTCGTAAGCATCTTCCATTCCGCCGCCGATTCGTTTCGCGAGGTCCGGGAAGAAGTCACGGATATCGCGTGCTTCACCGAGCGGCTCGACCATCGGCTTCCTCAGCCCCACGTACGGACGCAAGTTGTAAGCCCCGCGAGCGTCGAGATCCCAACGTTCCAGGTACGTCGTCCACGGTAGAACGATGTCGGCGAAGTGAGCGGTCTCGTTGTAGAAACAGTTGATGCAGACGTGAAAGTTGATCAGGTCTTCGTTACAGAGAACGTCCTGCGTGAGACTTTCTTCCGGCCAGGTCAGTGGGCTATCCAGGTTGTACGTCATGTACGCCTTGAGTTTCGCCCGGCCCTGCAGAAGGTAGAGATAAATGATCTCGCCGACCCGCATCCGCCGCCAGACATTGGCGAGAGGGTACTCCGGCGGATCTTCAAGCACGCTGTGAGTCTTCGCTTTGGCGGGCATCGCCGGAGTCTTCATGTCCGGATCGACACCGCTCCACGGACTCCAGCACCAGCCACCTTTCTTACCAACCGACCCGACCAGTGCATTCAAAAGTTGAATCGCGCGGTCATTGTAGTAGCCGTTGAGGTGTGCCGAGCTGCCGCGATTGCACATCGTCGTGCATGCCGGGGCGGCCGCAGCAAATTCGCGGGCGATACGAGCAATGTCTGCCGCTGGAACGCCACTCACCTGCTCCGCCCACTCGGGCGTGTAGTCTTTGTAGTGTTCCCGCAACTCTTCGATCGACACGTTGGTCCATTTGGTGATGAATTCTTCGTCGTGCAGATTCTCGGCGAGAATCACATGCCCGATCCCCAACGCAACGGCGCCGTCGGTTCCTGGAAACGGAGCAAACCATTCGTCGCTGGCACCGCCGGTGTTCGACAGGCGGACGTCGAACGTGACGAGCTTCGCGCCGTTCTTAAACCGGCCATTCTGAATTCGAGTCGCAAACGAAACGTGCCCCTGGTGAGCCTCAAAGGCGTTCGAACCGAAGTTGAGGATGTATTTGGAATTCTCAACGTCGTTGAGATCCCAGTCGCTTTCCCACAGAAACGTCAGATTCGCGGCGCGACGATTTCCTGAGCACAACGAGCGGTGACTGAGTTGCGTCTTCGTGCCAAACGCGTCGAGAAACCTTGCGATCGCGTCCTTGCTGCGTTGCCGGCCCTGGTGAAAAGCAAAGTCTTCGGGGTGGCCGCTATCGCGAATCGTTTTCAGCTTCTCGGCGATCTCGTCAAGAGCCTCGTCCCACGAGATACGTTTCCAGCGACCTTCGCCGCGTTCACCGACTCGCTTCAACGGGTAAAGCAATCGCTCGGGGTGGTACTGATGATTCAGTGCCGCCTGGCCGCGAGCACACAGGTGACCGCGGCTGTTCGGGTCGTTGGGGTTGCCCTCGACCTTGATGATCCGCCCGTCTTTCACGTACCCGATGATGCCGCACACGGTGCTGCAGAGCTGGCACATGCCGGGAACTTTCTCGACGTCCTTGTACTTGTCGCGGTCGGGCCAGTTCCGTTTCGCATTGGGCCCGGGGAGTTTGCAGACGCCCGGCATGTGGACGCCGCCCTCTTCGTAAGGCAACCCGCGAATCTTCTGCCAGCGTTCCAGATCAAGCGGCGATGCTTCGCCCGCAGGCGGCTTCGAAGCCCCGTTCGCTGCTGAGTTCGAAGCGGCAGGGGCCGAGCCACCGGGCTTTGCCTTATCGTCATTTCCGCATCCGGAAACTCCGAACGCGGCGAGCGCTGCAGCCCCGAGTTGCATGAACCGCCGGCGCGTCTCCACCGGGGACGTTTCTGACGGCGATGGGGACAGCGTCAGATCGCCAGACTGCTGACTGGGAGCTTCATTCGGTGTCTGGGAAGTTTGCTGAGACATCTTTTCGTCCAGTGGTTTCTGCAAGGTAAGTTTGACGTGGCCAGGGAGCGCCAGACCGGCTTCCCACTGATTTCAAATCCTCGCAGTCATCCACCTTCCGCAATACCGAGGTCCTCTTTCCAGTTGTAGATGTTGTAGGCGTCCGGCCCGAATGACTCACCTTCTTTGGGAACTCGCTCTTCAACTTCAACCGGAGCTTTGCCGGCAAACCACGTTCTCGGCTTCGTCCCCTTCTCTTCCCGAAGCTGAGTCAATCCTTCGCCAGCTTCCAGCTCCGCCTTCGCCACACTGATCTTCGATTCGGGGTCGTTCAGATCGCCGAAGTAAAGAGCTTCCGACGGGCATGTCGGGACGCAGGCTGGCTCCATGTCATGCTCCAACCTGTGGTAGCAGTTGTGGCATTTGACTGCCTGCTTCGCGACGGGATCGAGATAGATCGCGCCGTACGGGCAGACCTCGGCGCACGTTCCGTGCCCGGAGCACACTTCGTAGTTTACTGCGACCGTGCCGCCGACTTCCTTATGAAGAGCGCCGCACGGGCACGCCTTGATGCACGGCGCGTCTTCGCAGTGCTGACACGCCATCGGTAGAAAGACGCGAGCGACCTTCGGATACTCGCCGACATCCTTGTAGATCGTCTGCCGAATAAACTTGCCAAGAGGAACGTCGTTCTCCGACTTGCAGCTGACCTCGCACGCGTGGCACCCGAAGCACCGACGCGTGTCGACCAGCCAGCCCAGCATCTTGCCGTCGTCCGGAGCGGTCATGCGATCCTTCCAGAACGCTTCCGGTTGAAACTTCGAGTCGGCTTCCGCCGCATCGACTGCTCCATCTGCGGAAGTAACCTGCCCTGCCGCCAGGCCGCCGGCCACTGCGGCGGATGTCGTCCCAAGGAACTCTCTTCGTGAAGTCTTGTCACCAGAGTCATCAGTCATCGAACGATCCCTGTTTCTGCTTGCTTAGTTTCAACCTGCTTCTGATCCGCAGCAATTCCAAGCCGTACGGCCTCATCGCTGAGGAACTGTTGTGTGATCGTCGCCAATGTTCCGTAAAACTGCACACTTTCGCGACTGACAACAGCATCCAACAGCCGCTCAGCCCACGACAGGTGTCCCGTGAAAAATACCCTGGCGAGATCGTCGGCGACACTGACCTGGTCCGGAGGCAGCCCATCCGTCTTACTCAGGATCTGGCCCATCGCCCACAATTCATTGCCGAGGTGATCATCGATCACGGCGAATGACCAGGGCAACTCAAAGCCGATGATCGAGTCGAAGTCGCGAAGACTTGTCGTCACGGCTGTGTCGAGTTCCCCGCCCTCCCACACCGACTGAATCGGAGGCAGGTGCTCCTTCGGGCCAACAAACAGCCGGCAGTAATCCTCGTCGAGCGTTGACCGAACTTCCTCAGATTCATGATCCGGGATCACGCCGCCCAGTTGCTGCCACGCAGAACTCAGCGGCTCAGCAGCCAGTTCCGCCAGCAAATCACCGGGCTCTTCAGCCCAAAGTCGCGCCAGCAGCCGGTAGACCGAGGTCCGTTGGAAGTTGTCTGAAATGTCAGTCGGCATAACTGGTCCTGAGTGATCGACCACGAAAGAGAACCGGCGATTGTGGACGATCGAAACAACCGGTTAAAGCGAACAGGCATCGCCAATCACCCGTTACTAAACGCGATTTCATGAGTCGGTATTCTCAACGCCGCTGTTCGATCAGAAGCCAGCGGGAGTTGTTCCCGGGGCGGCTTTAAGTGAGCGGCTGCCGCTGGAAGCGTGGTAGGGGATTCGGAAGACGATATCACCTTTTGCTTCCGAGTCGGTTGAATCAACGACTTTGCTGCCGGCATCGTCGACTCCGTCTGGGCCGACCGAGTAGATCATCGCTTCTTCGTTGATAAACGAAACTCTCAGCGGGCCTCCGTCGAAAGGGTCGATCGGGACGAACGACAAGCCTGATCGGCGGACTGCTGTCAGGAGGTCTGGCGGCGGCTCGGTGTGCTCAAGTTCCCACCGACGGATCGCGAGCACGCAGTGCAAGGAGTTGAGAGTTGTATCCCACCAGGTCGTTTGATCCGCCAGCTCGGTGATGTTTGACAGTGAGCCAAGAAATACCGTGTCGGCAAGCAGCTTCTTCTCAGCAGCGATCGCGGCTGCACGCCGCACTCCTGCGGCACTGGTCGAAACGTTGAAGAGTTCGGTCCAGATGACGTCCATCGTGCCCCGTTCAGCTTCGAATTCTTCCATCGTGAAAGTGCGAACCTTTGCGTCAATTTCGGCAGCTCGACCAGCGACATCGGCGGCGTTGGCCTTTGATGCCAGTAGATACCCAGGCGAGACCGCATCCGTCACCGGAGCTTGCCGGTCGCCGTCACTTTCTTCATTGGCAAGCCGAGTCTCAGGCAGTAGCCCGGTACCAGTACTCAGATCATGAAGCAGCGACCGCAGGAGCAGATACTCTGCCCGCAGGCCTTCGACGTAGGGGTTCATCGATTCTGCACGATGCCGAGTCAGCAACTTTGTGATGCGGTCACAATCGGCCACGGTCAATTCGGGGCGAGCAACCAGCGTGGGAACGAGTCCAAGCATCGTTTGATCGATCGCCAACGATGCCTGTTGAGTTTCAATTCTTCCTCGAGTACGCAGGTCTCGACTAAGCCTCAGGATGCGCTCCATGTCTGTGAGACATCTTTCAATGACACTCACAGGCACTTCTTGTGCCGTATCTTCGGCTCCAACTTTTCGCGTCGCCGGTCGACCTTCGCGCATCGATTTCTGAATTCTTAGTGACGCGACGTTGGTGGCCTCGCGCGCGGCGTTAACGTGCCGCTGCTCCGAGAAAATATTCAGGTCCGAATCAAAAACGCATCGAAGCCGACGCTGCGCTTTTGACAGCTCGTCAAAGCTGCTGCTGTACCCGGCGAGGCACAATTCAAGAGCCGTCACATCGACCAATCCCGGATTCGTTTTCCACTGCCGAAACAGAGCGACAAACTCCTGAGATCGCTTGCGAGCATTCGACATTGCCGGTTCACGAAATTCCTCCGGCAAACAGACCGCCAACTCAGACGAAAACCCGATCAACGAGTTCAGATACAGCGGCGCGGCGTTTCGCTCTGGCTCAAGAGGGGCAAACAGATCCTGGGGATTAAACGGCCCCCCGGAATCCAACCACTGCGGAGCCGCTGTGACCGCACCCGGCAGTACCGGCTCGGGGCGGTCGTCGTCGTCAGGATTCGACTCCAATAACGATCCAACGGTGTCATTGCTCTGGCCGTTTGTGAGCGATGACGACGAAGCAGGATCCGGACGTGAATCTGAATTCAGCCACGAATTCAGTAGCATTCCTCCAGCAACGAAAACTCCAGCCGCCAGCCCGACGAGGCAATACAAACTCCAGTATTTCGGCGGGACTTCCGGCACGACGTGGACGGTGTCGCATCGCGGACAACGTATTTCCGATCCCTCAACGCCGGAACCTTGCGCGGATTCGTCGCTGGCTGGCAGTTCAGGGCGGAACCTGAAACTGCATTGCTCGCATTTGACGAATCTCGCCATAACTCCTTTGCCTTTCCTGACCTTTCGACAACGATCAATGCAAACTCTCGCAAATCGAGGCCAAAAGATAGCGAACCAGCCACCGCACAGGAAATGCTCGACGAACCGTGCTGACAGTCGACGACCGATTTCGATAATCCCTGATAATCCCGAAATCGCCCCACAACAATTCACTGACAAACCGGTAGGAATCTGGAATCAGCATGATTCGCCGGAATCCTCAAGCGGCGACTTCGATCGCGACATCGATGCAACTACTCAAAGTGCTTCAGAACCAGCATACCCAGCGGCGGCACGTTGACGTCAATACTGTGCGAGCGTCCGTGCTGTGGTTTGTCGGTCACCGTGATGTCGCCGAGATTTCCGATGTTGCTGCCGCCGTAGATTTCGGCGTCGCTGTTAAGAAGCTCGACAAACTTACCGGCGTGAGGCACTCCGACTCCGTAGTCGTACTGCGGCTCCGGGGTGAAGTTCAGAACGACCAGAATCGTCTCGCCGTTCCGGGCGAATCGGCAGAACGTGTAAATGCTGTGATCGGCGTCGTCCGCGTCGATCCACGAGAAGCCGTCGGCAGAACAGTCCAGTTCGTACAGAGCCGGGTAGTCGCGGTAGAGCCGGTTCAAGTCTCCAACGTAACGCCGCAGGCTGTCGTGCGAAGGCTCTTTCAGCAACTCCCAGTCGAGCTGTTCGTCGTGGTTCCACTCGGTCCGTTGACCGAATTCCGACCCCATGAACAGCAGCTTCTTCCCCGGAGTCGTGTACTGATACCCGTAAAGCAGTCGCAGGTTCGCGAACTTCTGCCAGTCGTCGCCCGGCATCTTTTCGAGCAACGAACCTTTGCCGTGCACCACTTCGTCGTGAGAGAGCGGTAGCACGAAGTTCTCTGTGAACGCATAAAGCGAACGAAACGACAGTTCGCCCTGATGATGTTTACGGTGAATCGGATCACGGCTGATGTAACTCAGCGAGTCGTGCATCCAGCCCATGTCCCACTTCATCGTGAAGCCGAGCCCGCCGTCGAACACAGGCTTGGAGACTCCGCCCCACGACGTCGACTCTTCAGCGATCATCAGGACGCCGGGGAACTCACCGTGCAGCTGCGTGTTGAGATCCTTCAGGAAGCTGACGGCTTCGAGGTTCTCACGGCCGCCATGTTCGTTCGGGATCCACTCGCCGTCTTCGCGTGAGTAGTCGAGGTAAAGCATCGAAGCCACCGCGTCGACGCGCAGGCCGTCTATATGGTAATTATCGATCCAGAACTTCGCCGACGATGTCAGGAAGTCGCAAACTTCACGGCGGCCATAATTAAAGATGTAAGTCTGCCAGTCCGGGTGATAGCCCTTCCGCGGATCTTCGTGTTCGTACAACGCGGTTCCGTCGAAACGCGCCAGCCCGTGAGCGTCTGACGGAAAATGAGCCGGCACCCAGTCGACGATCACGCCGACGCCCGCCTCGTGGCACTTGTCGATGAAGAATCGAAAATCGTCCGGCGTTCCGAACCGACTCGTCGGGGCCATGTAGTTAGTGACCTGATAACCC